>CAVJGK010000006.1:0-27836 GCA_963648895.1 Lachnospiraceae bacterium
TCGTTTATCAATAGTGATTGTAGATGAAGTTTTTCTAGTAAAAGATTTAACTTCTGAAGTATAGACATTATTGCCTGTAATTAATGATTTTGACTTTTTAGCGAATACGACAGGAACATTGCCAAGAACTTGGGCAACTCCAATAGCATAAGCGATACCGGAAGTTTCAATAGTGATAACTTTGTCAATATCTTTAAAGTTAGATGCAATTTCTTTGCAAATGTTATTTAACAAAGCAACATCGATTTGATGATTGATAAATGAATCAATTTTTAAAATTTCATTATCAATAACAATTCCATCAGTTAAAATCTTTTCTTCTAATTCTTTCATTTTTTTACCCCCATACAAAAGAACACATTTATTTATAGGATAACACTTATTTTTTATTTTTCCATTATTATTTTAAAAATATTAAAAATTAAAATTAATAAAAAAATATGGCACTTTTAACGAAAAAACTCTACAATTGTAGCATAAAAAATGAATGGAGAAGACGATATGAAAATAGTTTCTTTTAATGTAAATGGCTTAAGAGCAATCTTAAAAAAGGATTTTATTAATGACTTTAATTTATTAAATGCCGACATCTTTTCTTTGAATGAAACTAAATTATCAGATGATAGTAAACCTTTTAATCCTGAAGGATATTTTATCTATTCTACTTATTCAAAAGTGAAAAAAGGTTATTCTGGCGTAATGGTATTTACTAAAAAAGAACCTATTAGTGTTCATTATGGATTGGAAGATAATAAATACGATGAAGAAGGAAGAGTTATCACCTTAGAATTTGATAATTTTTATTATGTAGCTAGTTATGTACCAAATGCTGGAGATGAACTTGTTAGATTAGATTTTAGAATGCAATATGAAAAAGATTTATTAAAATATTTTGCTTCTTTGAATAAACCTGTTATCTATGCTGGAGATTTAAATGTTGCACATAAGGAGATTGACTTAAAAAATCCTAAACCTAATATGGGAAGAGCAGGTTTTACTTTAGAAGAAAGACAAGCTTTTTCGACTTTATTAGATAATGGTTATATTGATACTTTTAGATATTTATATCCAGAAAAGATCCAATATTCTTGGTGGAGTTATAAATTCCATGCTAGAGAAAACAATGCAGGATGGAGAATTGATTATTTTATCATTTCAAAATCTTTACTTCCATATCTAAAAGATATGATTATCCATAATGAAATATATGGTAGTGACCATTGTCCAATTGAACTTGAGATTTTTTAAAAAAATTAAAAAAATCACTTACACGAAAAAAATCAATTTTGTATAATAACCACCGTGGCGTTAAATGTCCTTAACTCATAAGCCTGACGAGTTAAGAATATTTGACGTTTTTATTATGGAGGCGTATCTATGAATGATTATTTATTAAAAGAAAAAACAAGTAAATTACTCTTAAAATTTGCTATTCCTTGTATATTATCATTATTAATTAGTGCATTATATAACATTGTTGATCAAATTTTTATTGGTAATTCTTCTGAAGGGGCTTTAGGAAATACTGCAACAACTATCGTATTCCCTTTAACATGTATTGCATTAGCATTTGGCTTAATGCTTGGAGATGGAGCGGCTAGCTACATGTCTTTATGCTTAGGAAGAAAAGATGATAAAAAAGTAAGCAATATCGTTGGTAGCGTAATTACAGTAAGCGTTATTATTTCAGCTTTATTTTTAATTATTTGTTTCCCATTATTAAGCAATATTTTATCTTTCTTTGGAGCTAAAACTCCTGAATCATTAGAAAAATCATATCAATATGGTTTTGTTATTTTAATTGGTTTCCCATTTTATATTATTATGAGTGCTTTAAACTCAATCATTAGAGCGGATGGTTCACCAAAAACTGCAATGATTTCCATGGTTAGTGGTGCAGTTATTAATATCGTATTAGATGCAATATTTATTCTTGCATTAAATATGGGTGTTTTTGGTGCCGCACTTGCGACAATCATTGGTCAAATTGTTTCATTCCTTATTTCTATTTATTATGTTATTTTTAAAGCAAAAACTTTCAAATTAACTTTATCAAGTTTAAAAATTGATCTTAATTGTTTATTAAATTCATTAAAACTTGGTATATCTTCATTCTTAACTCAAATTTCTATTGTTATTATTTCCGTTACAAGTATGAATATGCTCGCGATTTATGGAGCACAATCTAAATACGGAATTAACGATACACAAGCTATTATTGGTGTTGTAATGAAAGTATTTACTATTGTTGTTAATATCGCAGTTGGTATTGCTGCAGGTGCTCAACCTATTGTTGGATTTAACTATGGGGCAGGACAAGTAAAAAGAGTTAAAGAATTATTAAGACATGTTTTAGTTTCAACAGTTGTTGTTGGAGTTATCGCAACTATCTTATTCCAAAGCATCCCATCACAAATTATTTCAATCTTTGGATCAAATTCTGCAAATCCAGAAAACTATCTAGAATTTGGTACTTTAGCTATTAGAATTTATTTAGGTGCGATTATCTTTACTTTATTCCAAAAAGTAACAAGTATCTTCCTTCAAGCAATTGATTGCCCAATTAAATCAACATTATTAAGTTTAATTAGAGATGTTCTTGCCATGGTTACATTTACTACTCTTCTTCCATTAGGAATGGGATTAATGGGTATATTATGGGCTGCACCTATTTCAGATTGCTTTGGTTTAGCTTTCAGCGTTATATTCTTAATTATTGAAATTAGAAAACTTAACAAAATGAATGATTCTAAGTCTGAAGATATCTATGGACCAGATAGCGAACTTTCAAAAGAAAATAATTAATAAACAAAAAAGAGGTTAAGAAGTAAATTTGCTTCAAAACCTCTTTTATTTTTAAATGGCGTCCTTAATGCGATTTGAACGCACGGCCTACTGCTTAGGAGGCAGTCGCTCTATCCAGCTGAGCTATAAGGACAGTGCATATATAATAACATAATTTTAAAGATTATGTTAGTTTATTCTAATTATTATATTGACTACATTTTTTTAAAAGTGTAATATTTAACGAAAGAAATGTGGTGACAATATATGTTTTTTAGTTCATTAGTTTTAACTATATCTACATATATTAAAGGAATTATAATATCAAAAATGGTATTCAGGGGTGATTTATTAATATGAGTAAGTTGGTTAAAAAATGTTCTAAATATGTTAATTATGAGAATTTAAATTGTATTACAAGTTTTAAAGAGAGAATTTTGCTTGATGCTTTTTATTTAACGGCAATTCCTATTTCTTCTTTTGTTACTATATGTATGACAACTATTGTTGGTTATTATATTAATAATTCTTTTGTTTTTATTTTGTTGTTTTTCAATTTATTATTTCATGGATCTTTTATTTATTTTCAAAAAGATTTTATAAAATTAGATAGAAAATATAATGTATTTTATAATGATTTACTATCAACTTTTTATTTTTTATACTTTATGCTTAATTCAATTATTTGCACTTATTTACCAATTATTCCATCTATTGACCGCCATTATTGTTTCTATGCATTTTTAATTGTATTTGCAGTCGGTATAATTATTTTTATGCCACGAGTAATTATTCCACTTTTTATCTATGATCCTAAAAAATTCAAAAATTATCGTTCAAATGGGGATAACAATTTATAAATGTAATTGCTTTCATTGATAATTTTGTTATAATTAGTAAATAGAGGTAGAAAATTATGAAACAATTTCAAGTATTAACTGATTCAACTGCAGATGTTGAAAAGAAATATCGTGACAAATACGATTTAGATTACATGAAGATGATTTTTACTATTGATGGTAAAGATTATGATGCTGATTTGGAATGGAAAGAAATTTCCCCAGCTAAATATTATGAAATGATGAGAAATGGTAAAAGATCTGTTACTGGTCAAATTCAACCTTCTGAAGTAGAAGAAAAATTTAAAAAATATTTAGAATTGGGATTAGATATTTTATATATTTCATGTTCTAGTAGATTATCAGGTTCTTATAATTATGCAGAAGTATATGCAAAAGAATTATTAGAAAAATATCCTGGTAGAAGAATTGTTTGCTTTGATTCTTTAAGAAGTAATTATGCAGAAGGATTAATCGCGATTGATGCCGCTAAATACGCACTTGAAGGTAAATCATTAGATGAAACACTCGCACAATTAACAAAAGATCGTTTATCTTATCAAGTTTATGCAACTGCTGGTTCTCTTGCTTGGTTAAAAAAAGCAGGTAGAGTTAAAGCTTCTGCAGCATTCTTTGGTAACTTAATTGGTATTAAACCTATTATTGTTTCTGATGCAAAAGGTAATAACTATGCATTTAAGAAAGTTAAAGGTAGAAAAGCTTCATTAGATGAATTTGTTAATATCATCGTTGAAAGAATGACAAATCCAGAACAAGGTTTATTATGCATTGAACATGCAGATTGTTATGAAGATGCAAAATATATCGCAACTGAAGTTTCTAAAAAAATCAATATTAAAGAAATTAACATTTCTGATTTAGGTCCAATTATTGGAGCGACAACTGGTCCAGATACCATTACAATCAATTTCTTTGGACAAGAAGTTACTATCGCAGATGGACAGTAATTAAAATTAGTAAAATTTTAAAGAAATTCGAACCACTTTTATCTATAATATAGAAGTGGTTTTTTTGTAAATAATAATAGGAGGTAGGTTATGTTAAAGAGATTTATAAGTTATTATAAGCCTTACAAAGGAATGTTTTTCCTTGATATGTTGGCAAGTTTTCTTATTTCTTTAATTGGTTTATTATATCCAATTATCACCAATCAAGTAGTTAAAACATATGTTCCTAATAATGACACTAATATGATTTTAATCTTAGGATTTTGTTTATTAGGATGTTATGTTATTAGAATGTTTTTAAAATTCTTTGTTCAATATTATGGCCATATGATCGGTACTCATATGCAAGCGGATATGCGTAGAGAAATGTTTATTAAACTTCAAAGATTACCTTTTTCTTATTATGATGAACATGAAACAGGTAAGATTATGTCAAGAATGACTAATGATTTACAACAAGTTAGTGAACTTGCTCACCATGGACCAGAAAATTTCTTCATCTGTGGAATTACAATTATTCTAGCTTTTGCTTATTTATTAACTATCGATTATCGTTTTGCTTTATGGATTTTAGTCGCGATTCCTTTATTATTCTTTGTTTCTTTATTCTTCAGAAAAAGATTAAACAAAGCTCAAATGGAAAATAGAAAGGCACTCGCCGACATTAATGCAAGATTAGAATCATCAATTACTGGTATTAGAGTTACTAAAGCATTTACTAATGATGAAAAAGAATTAGAAAAATTTGAAGTATCTAATGCTGATTTTGTTAAATCTAAAGCTAAAACTTATAAAGCGATGGGACAATTTGGTTCTTCTACTGCTTTTTTAACCGATTTATTCAATTTCATTATTATTGTTGCAGGTGGGTTATTAGTCGCGCCAAGTAAAGATACGGCAAGTTATGTTACTTTCGTAGTATCTGTTTCAATGTTTATTACACCTTTAACAACATTAATTAACTTTGTTGAACAATATGAAGAAGGTGTAACTGGCTTCCAAAGATTTGTTGAAATCATTGATGAAGAGGAAGAAAAAGTTGATTCGGATGCTAAAGATGTTGGTAAATTAGAAGGTGATATTAAATTTGATCATGTCACATTCAATTATATTGAAAAACATCATCCTGGCAATGTATTGGATGATATTTCTTTTGAAATACCAAAGGGTAAAACTATTGCCTTAGTTGGTGCTTCTGGAGGAGGAAAAACAACTATTTGTCATTTGATTCCTAATTTCTATCATGCTACAAGTGGGCATGTATGTATTGATGGAATCGATGTTAATAAGATGAGCTTCCAATCTTTAAGAAGAAATATTGGTATAGTTCAACAAGATGTATTTTTATTCAATGGTAGCGTTCTTGACAATATTAGATATGGTAATTATGAAGCTAGTGAAGAAGATGTAATTAAAGCAAGCAAGATGGCTAATATCCATGATTATATTATGAGTTTAGAAGATGGATATAATACAATGGTTGGAGAAAGAGGAGTTAAACTTTCTGGTGGCCAAAAACAAAGAATTTCGATCGCTCGTGTATTTTTAAAAAATCCATCAATTTTAATTCTTGATGAAGCTACTTCAGCACTTGATAATGTAACAGAAGCCTTAATTCAAAAATCTTTAAATGATTTAGCTAAGGGAAGAACTACTATTGTAGTCGCTCATCGATTATCAACTATTAGAAATGCTGATTTAATCTATGTAATTGAAAAAGGTAAGATTATTGAACAAGGTAAGCATGAAGAATTAATCTTAAAAAATGGTGAATATGCTTCTTTATATAAAGGTATCGAAGAAAACCAAACATTTAATCAATAACTAAAAATCCTACGGAATTTTCCGTAGGATTTTCTATTGAACTTTTTTCTTTCTTAATCCATACCATAAGACGGCAAGAACTTCTAAAGCGCAAGCAATAAACCATATAGTCCAATGATAATCGACATTAAATACTAATAATAAGCAAACGATTAATAATGATGTTGACCATATTAATCCTGAAACAATAAAGAAGCGATGCCATCTAATATTGTCCCATATTTTATCAAATATTAACGCAATAGTGAATGAAACAGGAATTGGCCAAATAAAGAATATCCAAGTCCAAGATGACCAATCATTAGCAGTGTTTCTTTCAACAATTGTTACTATCGCAAAAGTAATAATAAATACTAACCAAGCAAGGGCGATTGATAATAATGTAATTAAGATTCTATTTTTTAAGAAGGAAACTTTTTTGATGACCTTTTTTTCACCGATCAAATCATTAACAGTGATTTGATATAAATCGGCAAGTTGAGCAAGAATAAAAATATCTGGTACGCCTTCTCCTCTTTCCCATTTAGAGACTGCTTTATCAGAGTAATTTAAAATCTCGGCTAACTTGATTTGAGTTAGTCCGGCTTGTTTTCGATAATATGTCAAGTTTGAAGCAATCGTTGCTTTTAATTTTTCTTCTTTTTCCATATGTACATTTTATCGATATAAATAGCGTTAGTCAAGGCAAAAAAATGCATATTCTACTCTCGGTAGATAGATTCTACTAATAAATTTTGAAAAAACTATTGCATTTATTTATCTATACTCCTATAATCCTAGTTAAATAGTAGGAATACTATTAAAGGAGATTTTTATGGCATTATATCATTCACTTACTGAATTAGTTGGACATACTCCATTACTAGAAATCAGTAATTTTAAAAACGAAGAACATTTAGAAGCAAATTTATTTGCAAAACTTGAATATTTTAATCCAGCTGGATCAATTAAAGATCGTATTGCTTTAAATATGATTTTAAATGCAGAAAAAGAAGGTAAATTAAAAGAAGGTTCAACCATTATTGAACCAACTTCAGGAAATACTGGTATTGGTCTAGCGTCTATTGGTAGATCTAAAGGATATCGCGTAATTATTGTTATGCCTGAAACAATGTCAGTTGAAAGAAGAAGATTAATCGCAGCTTATGGTGCAGAATTAGTTTTAACTGAAGGTAGCAAAGGTATGAAAGGGGCAATTGCCAAAGCTAATGAATTAAAAGAAAGTATTCCTAATTCATTTATTGCTGGACAATTTGAAAACCCTGTCAATCCTGAAACTCATTATAAAACTACAGGACCTGAAATCTATGAAGATTTAAATGGTAAAGTAGATATTTTAATCGCTGGTATTGGAACAGGTGGAACAATTTCTGGTATTGGTAAATATTTAAAAGAAAAGAATAAAGATGTAAAAGTTATTGGTATTGAACCTGCAACTAGCCCAGTTATTTCTAAAGGTATTGCTGGTGCACATAAAATCCAAGGTATTGGCGCAGGCTTTATTCCAGAAAATTTAGATACATCAATCTATGATGAAATTATTACAATTGAAAATGAAGATGCATTTGCTTATGGTAAGAAATTCGCGCGCGCTGAAGGTATTTTAGTTGGTATTTCATCAGGTGCTGCTTTAAAAGGGGCAAGTATTGTCGCAAGTAGAGAAGAAAATAAAGGTAAAAACATTGTTATTATTTTACCAGATACTGGCGATAGATATTTATCAACACCATTATTTGACTAAAAAAAGAGTGCCTGATAAGCACTCTTTAGTTTAATTTATTTAATTTTTTTCATCTCAGTATAAGCCATGATTAATGGACCTGTACCTTTCGCATCGTTTTCAACGACTGGTTCAGAGATGTAATATTCATAACTTCCATCTCTTCTTAGATTATTTTCAGGACCAAGTCCTGCGACTAAACAAATACCACCTAGATTTAAATCACCGTTGACATTTGTTAAATATTTATTACAAATACCATTGAAGATATCAATACCGATTTGTTTATATTCTTCATCTAATACTTTGGTTCTTACACCTTTTAAAATTGCATAAGAGATCATCGCAGATCCGGAAGTTTCTAAATAGTTACCTTCTCTTCCTCCAAAATTTGGAACTTGATAAAACATTTTAGATTCTTTATCTTGGTAGAGTAATATACCATTAATGGATTCTTTGAAAATTTTAATTAAAGCATTTTTGGCATATTGATTATCGTCATCGATATAATTAATAACATCGATTAAACCAACTGTATACCAACCAATGGATCTTAACCAGAAGTTTTTAGATAAACCTGTTTCTTTATCTGCCCAGAACATTGTTTTTGATGAATCATATCCATGGTAATAAAGTTTCTTTTCTTTATCAAACATGATGTTAAAGACATTTTGGAATTGAGAAACAACATCGGAATAATCTTTATCACCAAATGTTGCAATATAACGAGTATAGAAAGGTTGCATCATATATAATCCATCTAACCATACTTGATTTGGATAGATTGCTTTATGCCAGAAGTTACCTTCTTTAGTACGTGGTTGATTTTTAACTTGTGAGTAAGATAATTCAATTGCTTTTTTGTATTTTTCATTCTTTGTTAATGCGTATAAATCAAAGAGAATTTTTGATTCACAAACATCATCTGTGGAATATTTACTAGGATCATAACCTAAGATAGAGCCATCATCATGAACATAATAATCAACAAATGAGATAACAAAGTTTAAATATTTTGGATCTTTTGTTTCATCATATAAGGAAAGTAAAGAAGTCATCATACATCCATCGATGTAATTCCAAGAAGGCTTCTTGCCTTGTCTAATTGCTTCAATGTTCCATAAAGGCATATCTGGAGATGAAGTCATCAATTTATCAATATATTGATCAATAAGTTTATACATATATATTTACCTCTTTCTTATAATAATTATATAAGGAAAGAAGAATAAAATAAAGTCGTAAAATATTTAAATTATAGATATACAATAACTAAATTGTTATTATATAAAAGATAGGAGATTAACTATGGAGACAAAAAAAGTTTTAACAATTCAAGATATTTCATGTTATGGAGGATGTTCTATAACAGTTGCTTTACCAATTCTATCAAGTTTTGGTATTGAAACATCAATTTTACCAAGTGCAATTTTATCAACTCATACCGGCGGATTTAAAGGTTGGACAAATTTAGATTTAACTGATGAAATGCCAAAAATTGTTGATCATTGGATTAAAGAAGGCATTAAATTTGATGCGATATATACAGGCTATATTGGCGATGTAAGACAATTTGATTTAATTTTAAAATGTAAAGAAAAGTTATTAAAAGAAAATGGCTTATTTATTGTCGATCCTGCCATGGCAGATAATGGTAAATTATACCCAGCATTAAATGAAGATATTATCAACGGCATGAAAAAGATTGTTTCAGTCGCGGATTATATTCTCCCTAATATTACTGAAGCTTGTTATTTAACAGATAATAAATATGAAGAAAAATTAACTAAAGACTATGTTTCTAAATTATTAAAAGATTGTTATGCATTAGGAACTAAAAATGTTATTTTAACAGGTGTATCATATCAAGATGATGAATTAGGTGCAGCGGGTTATGACGGAAATGTTATTACTACATTAATGGGAACTAAGATCAATAAGATGTATCATGGAACTGGCGATGTATTTTCTTCTGTTGCAGTAGCTTGTATTTTAAATAATTCTTCAATGAGTGATATTTTAAAAACATCAATTAGTTTTACTGTTAATGCAATTAAAGAAACTTTAGATGATGAATCACATTTCTATGGTGTTAAATTTGAATCTGTTTTAAAAAAGAGAAATTTTTAATATGGTTAGAAAAGATATTGATGCATTTTTAAAAACTATTCCTAGTAATGTAGTTCTTGTCGCTGCGACTAAATATGTTACACCTGTTGAAATGAAGCAACTTTTAAACCATGGAATCAATAACTTTGGAGAAAATAGGGTAGAAGCATTTATTGAAAAATATCAAGTTTTAAAAGATGAAGATATCAAATGGCATTTTATTGGCCATCTTCAAAGAAATAAAGCAAGTGAGATTATCAATAAAATAGATTATTTGCATTCATTAGATTCTTTAAAATTATGTGATATCATTGAAAAAGAAAGAGCTAAACCTTTAGACTGCTTTATTGAAGTTTCTATCAATGAAGAAGAATCTAAAAATGGTGTCAAGATGAATGAAATAGATTCATTTATGGATAAGGTATTAACTTATAAAAATATTAATGTAGTTGGCTTTATGATGATGAGCATTAAATATTCTTCAAGTGAAGAATTAAATGCTCAATTTAAGAAATTGGTATTATTAAAACAAAGACTAGAAATTAAATATCAACGTGCTTTCCCTTATCTATCTATGGGTATGAGCGATGATTATTTAATTGCTTTAGAAAATGGGGCAACACACATTAGACTAGGAAGGATATTATATGATAATTTTGGATACTAAAGAAATCAGAATTCCAAAAGATGGTAAGACATTAGTTACTTCTATTTTACAAAAAGCGTTAGATGAAGTTTCTTCTAATGGCGGTGTTTTAATTGTCTCTGAAGGAATTTATTTAACCGGTCCATTATTTGTTAAATCTAATACTACTTTAATTATTAAAGAAAATGCGGTTATTTTAGGAACTACAAATGAAGAAGAATATCATGTCATTCCTACTCGTGTGGCAGGAATTGATATGGATTTTTATCCTGCAATTATTAATGTTCTTGATTCTACTAATGTAATTATTAGAGGTCAAGGGATTATTGATGGACAAGGAAGATATTGGTATAAGAAATATTGGGGTGAAGACATGCTTTCAGGCATGAGAAAAGAATATGATCAAAAAGGCCTTAGATGGGCTTGTGATTATGATTGTTTAAGACCAAGAAATGTCTTAGTTCAAAATTGTTCTAATGTTACATTATCGTCTTTTACTAGTAAAGATTCTGGTTTTTGGAATGTTCATATTTTATATTCAAATAATATTCATGTTGATGGAATTAAAATTAATTCTTCATTAAACTGTTCTCCTTCAACCGATGGAATTGATATAGATTCATCTTTTGATGTATTAATAGAAAATGTAATTACTCATTGTAATGATGATTCTATTTGTATTAAATCGGGTAGAGATAGTGATGGAATAAAAAAGAATATACCTTCACATCACATTACCATTAAAAATTGTACATTATATGAAGGATTTGGTTTAACCATTGGTAGTGAAGTTTCTGGTGGCATCCATGATATCTTTATTGAAAATATATCATTTATTACCACCGACTGCGGATTCCGTATTAAATCTTCTGCTCAAAGAAAAGGATATATTAAAGATGTTTATATAAAGCATTTAAATATGGTTAATGTTAAATATTTATTTAATATCTTTGTTAATTGGAATCCATCATATTCTAAATGTGAAATTCCTTCTTATTATAAAGGTGAGATAAAAGAACATTATAAAAAATTAATTGAACCTACCACTGGTCAAAACACAATAATAAGTAATATTGATATTAAAGATGTCAAATCAACTTATACAAAAGATTATAAAGGTATTAATAGAATCTTTAATCTAGTTGGATTTGATGATTCACCATTAAATAAAATTAATTTTGAAAATATGGATATCAAAGCTAAAGAATACGGCGTTATTGAAAATGTTACTTATATGACTATTTCTAAATCTAATTTAGATTATCTATACGAAATAGATGAAAACAATAATGAATATGATAATCGATAAGAAAAAAGAAGGCTTACGCTTGTAAACCTTCTTTTTGATTGTCTAATTCAATGAGTTCTTTTTGTTCTTTTTTATAATCAATATATGACTTAGGAACAAATTGTTTTAATTTTAAGACTAATATTTCTGATACTACGAGTTTGACTAAATCTGGAAGTAAGAAAGGAATGACGCAGACACTTAAAGCAGAGGCTAATGTATAAGGATTTCCTTTGCCATTCATAACGATCATAAACCAAATAGTTCCAAATGCATAACAAATTAATAGACCAACAATTTCAAATAAGATATTAGAAACAAATCTAATTTTCTTATCTGTCTTTCTAAATAAGAATTCACCTAACCAAATAATTAATCCCATAAAGATAAATCCAATGATGTATCCTCCAGTAGGACCAAGTAATTTTGCAGTAGATCCAAATCCAGAGAATACTGGTACTCCACATAATCCTAATAGAATATAGACAAGTACTGCCATAGTTCCTCTTTTAGAACCTAATAATCCAAAGATTAAAAAGATGGCGAATGTTTGTAATGTAACTGGAATTAATCCAACTTGAATGGAAGTCCAAGAGCATATGGCAAGTAATGCGGTGAACATCGCGATTAATGTTATATCAATAACAGAATATTTAACTGATTTATTTTTCATAACTTATACCTCATATCTATTATATCGATTTTAGTTACAGTTTAGTATAAAAATGCGATATTGACAATAATATTTTAATTGGATATAATGAGGATTAATAAAAATTGAGGGAAAATTTTTTATGAAAACAATATTATTATCATTATTATTAATACCATGTTTGATGATTCCATGTGTTTCATGTGGGAATGATGATGGAACTTTATTAAAACAAGTAAGTCATAGTGAATTCGCTCTTAAAGCTATTAAATTTATAAATGAACCAAGTAATTGCTCTAAAGCAATAATAAGTGGTACATATGAAGATTATCGAAGTAAAGAAATTACTCCTATTAATACTACTGGAAGTGTAGATAATACTACTAAAGAAATTTTTTTAGACACTAATAATTATCCAAATAAAATTGATCTTTATTTAAAAATGGTAATTTATCAATTTCATTTATATTTAAATGTTTGTTTTGAACAAGAAAGATATACTTATTTTATTAGTGATTATAAATGTGGATATGAATATTACAATGAGTATGGTACTAATAAAATATATTGGAATAGTTATGGAACATTAGATTCAATTGATATGTCATATTTTGATCCTGAATCTCTTGGCCAAATGGAGAATATTATAAAATTAAATATTAGTTATGAATAGGAGATGAATTTATATGAACTTAAAAAAGATTAATTTATTTTTTATCCCTTTATTAATGCTTACAAGTTGTAATACTAGCGTTTCAGTTTCACATGATGATTTTGCTTTAAAAGCAATTGAATTTATTAATAATGGTGCCGATTTGTCAAGCGCGAGTAATAGCTATGAAGCAAGAATCACTGGAACTTATGAAATTTTAGAAACTAAAACAAGTCATGTAGTTGATTTTAACATGTATGGAGCTATATATATTCTTCACACTTATCAAATTTATGATGAATATTCTAATGCAATAATAAATTATTTAAATTTTAATTACATTCTTCGAAGCTATGTTGTATATAATAATTCGAATATGAAGAAATATTATGCTTCAAACTCTGAAATTAAAGTAGAAGATTATTCATTATCTGGCAATGATAAATATGTTGATGTTTATACATGGAATAATGAAGCAATGCCAACAAGTATGATTCATTACTTCATCGATGAAAAAACAAATACTCCAATTGCTAAAGCAAGTGTAACAATTACAAAAGTAGACAAAGAAAAATAACTTCACAAATGTGAAGTTATTTTTTTAACTATGTGATTCGGTTTTGTTATTTTCAGGTGATTCTACTTTTTCAGCTTCTTCTTTACGAGCCTCTTCTTCCGCTTCTTCATAAGCATCATCACGTTCTTCATCGTATTCATCTTCGATTTCACCTACTAATTCTTCGATGATATCTTCCATGGTAATTAATCCATAAACTTTATTACCGTTTTTAACAATAGCCATATGTTGGTGTTCTTTTTGGAATGTTTTTAATAATCTTGAAATCTTAATTGTAGGTTTAGTATATAAAGGCTCAATGATGATAGATTTTAAATCTTGTTCATCATTTAATAACATTTCATAGAATTCTTTTTGATAGATAATTCCGTAAATAGTAGAGATTTTATTATTTCTAGCAATTGGTAATCTTGAGAAATTATAAGTTTCAAAGATGTCTTGAATATGTTCTAAAGAATCGGAATCTTTAACAAAGATTACTTTCTTATTTCTAGTCATAATGTCTTCGACAAGTAAATCACCATATTCAATGGTATTTAAAATAAGATTCTTTTCAATGTTTGTTAAAATACCTTCTTCATGAATATTATCGACTAATATTTCAAATTCTTCTTCGGTCATTGAAACTTCTTCTTTGACACGGAATAATTTCTTAATTAATTTAGTTAATCCTTCGAATAAACATGTGATAGGAAAGAAGATATAATAAAGAACAGTTAAAGGATAACTGACTAACATAGCAAATTTAATATTTATTATTTTAGAGAATGTCTTTGGTAAAATTTCACCAAATATAAGCACTGCGATAGTGATTATTGCGGTACATAATCCTGTTGACCAACCTTCTTCAACGAAGATGACAGTCGCGATTGATGTAAGAGAAATATTAACTATATTATTTCCAATTAAAATGGTGGAAATGAGCTTCTCGTATGATTCTTTCAATTTTAAGGCCATTTGTGCAGTCTTTTTAGTTTTTGCTAAATTCTTCATTCTAATAACTGGGAATGAAGTGTAAGCTGTCTCACTAGCTGAGAAGAATGCAGAAAGCATTAGTAAGATAAATAATACAATAAACAATATCGGGTGATCCATATAGGTTCAAAATACCTCCATGGAAAATATGATAACATAAATAAAAATAATTCTCAATTAATATTTTGTTGTGGTAAAATATTTAAGGTTAAGGAGAAAGGTAAAAAATGAAATTTTTAAAGAAATTCTTTCATACTTTATTTGGTAGATTAACTATCTTTGGATTGCTTGTTGTCGCACAAGTTGTTTTTCTTGTATGGATCATTATGCAATTTGAAGGATATTCTATTTATATTAACTTAGCTTTCTCCATATTAGCCTTACTCGTCGCTTTAAATTTGAATTTCCGTTATATGCCAAATGAGGCGAAAGTCTCTTGGTGCGTATTATTAATAATCTCTCCAGTGTTTGGAATAATAACTTACTTAATGTTTTCTAGAAACCGCGTTTCTTATAGACAAAAAAGATTCTTTGAAAGATGTTATAATGAAAATGTCTTCTATTTAAAAAATAAGACGTACAAGAAAGAAAATATACTTGAAAAAGTAGATAAAGTACAACTGGGTCAATTACAATATCTTGAATCATTCAATATTAATAAAGGATATAGTAAAAATAAATCAACTTTCTTTCCAAGTGGTGAACAATTTTTTGATGATTTATTAATAGAATTAAAGAAAGCAAAAAAGTTTATCTTCCTTGAATTCTTTATTGTAGAAAGAGGCATTATGCTTAATTCTATCTTAGAGATATTAGAAGAAAAGGTTAAAGAAGGTGTTGATGTAAGATTGATCTATGATGATATAGGATCTATTCAAAACGTTGAATCTTCTTATTATTTAAAATTAAGAAAGATGGGCATTAAGGCTTATAAATTTAATAGATTTATTCCAATTGCTTCTGCGGTTCATAACAATAGAGATCACCGTAAATTTATTATTATCGATGGAAAAACTTTCTATACCGGCGGATGTAATCTCGCGGATGAATATATCAATAAAAAAGAACGCTTTGGTTATTGGAAAGATTCAATGATCAAAGTCCAAGGTCCTGCCGTTGATTCTGTTACAGTTTTATTCTTAACTACTTATATGGTAGTTAGCAATACAAATGAAAAAGTTGATATTTATTTAAACCAATATGATAAATACGATGAAGAAGGTATTATTTGTCCTTATGGTGATGGACCTCGTCCATTTTATAAAGAATATATCGGTGAAAATGTCATTATAAATATGATTAATCAATCAGAAAAATATATTTATATTACAACTCCATATTTTGTCTGCGATGATAAGATTAAACAAGCATTTATCAATGCATCAAAAAGAGGGGTTGATGTAAGAATTATTGTTCCTCATATTCCAGATAAAAGATTAATTTTTGCTCTTACTAGATCCAATTATGCAAGATTACAAAAAGCAGGAGTTAAAGTTTATGAATTTGAACCTGGATTTATCCATGCAAAACAAATGGTATGCGATGATAAAATCGCTCAAGTTGGTACGATAAATCTTGATTATCGTAGTTTGTTGCATCATTATGAAGATGCTGTGTGGATTGCTTCTAGCCCTGTAATAAAAGATATTAAGAAAGATTTTGAAGAAACCTTCCCTAAATGTATCGATATGACAGGACATAAGCAAAATAAATTCAAACATTTCTTATGCAAACTAATTGAAAATTTACAACCATTATTATAAAAAAGGAGATCAAAAAATGTTAATTAAAATTTCAAATGAAGTACAAGAAGCTTTAAAAAATAATAAGCCAGTTATCGCTTTAGAATCAACTATTATTTCTCATGGTATGCCTTATCCTAAGAATGTTCAAACTGCTTTAGAAGTAGAAAGAATCATTAGAGAAAATGGTTGCGTACCTGCAACTATTGGTATTATTGATGGAACACCAATTGTTGGTATGTCACCAGATGAAATTGAAAAATTTGGTTCAACTAAAGGAATTTTAAAAGTATCTAGAAGAGACTTACCAGTTGTTATGGCTAAGAAAAAATGGGGCGCAACAACAGTTTCTACTACGATGATTTTAGCGGCAGCAGCAGGTATTGAAGTATTTGTTACAGGCGGTATTGGCGGCGTCCATAGACATGGAGAAGTAACAATGGATATTTCTGCAGACTTACAAGAACTCGCTCATACAAATGTAACAGTTATCTGCGCAGGTGCAAAAGCTATTTTAGACCTTCCTAGAACATTAGAATATTTAGAAACTCAAGGTGTCCCAGTTTTAGGTTATAAATCAGAAAATCTTGCAGCTTTCTATTCAAAAGATTCAGGTTTAAAACTTGATTATAAAATGGATGATGCACATGAAATCGCTGAAACAATTTTCTATAAACGCGCATTAAAACTTGACGGCGGTATTTTAATTTCTAATCCAATTCCAGATGAATATTCTTTACCAAATGAAGTCATTAATAAATATATTGATGATGCACTTGCCAAAGCTGATGCAAATGGCATTAAAGGTAAAGATGTTACTCCATTCTTATTAAAAGAAATCGCTGATCAAACAAAAGGTACTTCTTTAGAAGCTAATATTAAATTAGTATATAACAATGCTTTAGTTGGTAGTTTAATCGCTAAAGAATTAGCTTCATTAAAAAAGTAATATGAAAGATAATAAAGTAGTATTACATAATTTAGAAAAAACTGATTTACTCACTTGCATTAAAAATGATGATTTTTTGAATAAAGAAATAACATATTCATCTTCAGAAGAATTAGTTATAAAAGATGTTAAAATTTCTAATTGCAAGTTTGTAAATATCGATTTTAGTAAAATAAAATTAAACAATGTTGATTTAAGTAATTGTATCTTTGATCATTGCACATTGATCAATGTATCTTTAACTCACTATGGAGTTAATAATTTATATTTTAATAATTGTAAGTTATTAAATATTCATATGGATCAAACAAGTGTTAAAAATTTGATAATAGAGAATTCTTCATGCCGTTATTTAAATTTTTCTTTTTCCAATATTAATGGATTAGTATTAAAAAATAACATCATGAAAGAATCTTTCTTTAATCAAACTTATATTTTAAATAGTGAATTTGATTCACTAGATTTAGAAGGCAGTGAATTATTAAATATGAAAATAGATTCACTTGATTTGTCGACTTCTAATATTGCAAAAGTAAAAATCAATGCCTATTCTTTAAAAGGGATGAGTGTTAATGTTTCTCAAGCCATAAATTTGATTACAATTTTAGGCGTTAAAGTAAAATAATTGATTTTTATTTGATACTTTCTTATAATTAAAAAGAATGTGAGGTTCTAACTTATGGGTAAAATCTTAAAAAAGTTAATTTTAGTTACTTCTCCTCCAGCATGTGGTAAAACTTATATCTCAAAAAAATTAGCCTCTGCTTTGGAACATGTTGTATATTTAGATAAAGATACTTTAATTACATTATCAAAACAAATATTCTTAGTTGCAAATCAAGAATATAACCGTTCTAGTGATTTCTTTGAAAAATATATTCGTAATGAAGAATATTACTGCGTACTTGATTTAGCTTTTGAAGCAATCCAATACGAAGATTTAGTATTAATTAACGCTCCATTTACTCGTGAGATTAGAGATGTTGAATACATGCATAATCTTGAAAAGAAATTGGAAGATATGGGCGGAGAATTAGTTGTCATTTGGGTTAAAACTTCTCCAGAAGTTTGTAAACAAAGAATGATTGCAAGAAATTCTGATCGTGATACATGGAAATTGGCCAACTGGGATGAATATATCAAAAGATGTAATTTCACCGAACCAGTAGGAATTAAAAACTTTGTCGTATTTAACAATAACTCCGATGAAGAATTTAATGATTCAATGACTAGAATTGTTAAATATTTACAAGATAAATAACAAAAGAAAACCTCAGGTTTATGTGAACCTGAGGTTTTAAAATACAAAATAATTAGAATAAATTCGCAGTTAAGAATAATCTTGTATAGTCTGTACAATAATATTCAATTGTTGAATCTTTTGAAACTACATCTTCAACTTGCGCATTTGTCTTATCTAATAATCTATCTAAATAATTATATGCGTCTTCTAATGAAGAGAAGTTTTTTGAATTTACTTTGTTTTTGTTAATGATTCCGTCTACTGTGTATGACATATGATCCATCTCCTTTTTGTTTATTTTTTTAATGGTCTTTTTCTTTGACCACCTATATAAAACGATTTTTCAAATAAAAAAACAATCGATTTTTATGTGATAACGTTTTCAAAAAAATGTAAGAGATTACAGAAAGCCTTTACAGTATTTTAGTGTTCGAAAAAATCCAATATTTAAAATTCAAGGCCATTAAAAAAGAGAGATATTTTTCAATCCCTCCGATTTTTTCCTAAGTAAATTTATTAATTCTTAAAATTTTATTTTCTGATTATTTTATCATACACAATAGCATATTTACTTAAATTATCTTTTGCATAAATAACATATAAATAGACACCATTTTCAATTGGAAAGTTGCGATAAGCGATCCAATCGGAGATAAATACGTGTTTAGTTCCTTTTTTAGAGATAATAACTTCTAAATCAAATTGAATCAATGTTTTATCTTTTGGATGAGTTCTAACATTTTTTACTATTCCAAGCTTTCTAATACCTAATGCATCTAAAGCATCTAATCTTTTAGATGTTTGGATTTCTTTATATGTGACATAGATTCCTCCAATAATAAAAAATAAACAAACAACTGAAGCGATTAAAATCACTAACAAATAAGAAGTATCATTTGGAATTGCGTTTCTTATTTGAGAATTAAAGATGATAAATAAACTAATAAAAGTTCCTAGAAGGATTCCTCCTAGTGACAATAATAATATTCCTCCAATAACTCCTTGATACTTTTTCATAATGTCCTTCTTTCTTTTAAATATTTTAACAAATAAACAAGAACTTTAAAATATAAATATATTTTATACATAACCTTATTTTGTTGACAAATAAGCATAATTGTAGTAAATTATTATTTGATAAAACTTTATCAATAAAATAATATTGATTGTTTTTGAAATTGGGGTCAATAACATATGGAAGAAAATAATAAAAAAGAGCTTATTACGCTTATTGCATATTTAATTAAGCATAATGAATCACACAATAAAGAATTAAAAGAAATTGCGTCTTCATTAAAAGATATTGATAATGCTGCATATTTAAAAATAATGGATGCTTTAAAATCATATCAAGTAGGAAATTCTTTATTACAAGAAACTTTAGACATTATTAATAAATAATGGAGGTTTATTATGTGCTTATCAACAATATATAAAGATAAAATCGATGACAATAATATTTTAATGAAGAATGTTATGGCGATTGAACAAGATAAAAACTTATTAATCTTTACTGATTTAATGGAAAGAAAATTACAAGTGAAAGGTCAATTAGAAAAAGCTAATTTAGTTGATGGTTATGTAATTGTTCATTTGGAGGGTCAATAATATGGGTAAACCTATTATATTAGCTTTCTGCGGTAAAGGTGGAGTTGGAAAAACTTCTATCTCGGCATTGAGCGTTAGATTACTTCATGAAAAATATCCAAATAAAAAGATTTTAGCTATTGATGCAGATCCTGCCATTGGGTTAGCCACTGCATTAGGAGTAAATTCGGGTTCAACTGTCGATGATATTAGAAAATTATTTATTGAACACGCAGAATCTGGCGATTCCAAAGCGGCTTTAGAAATTCTTTCCGAAGCTAAATATCAAATTTTTGATGCTTTAGTAGAAATTGATAATATTTCTTTTCTTGCCATAGGTCGACCAGAAGCCAGCGGATGTTATTGCAAGGTCAATGCTTATTTAAAAGAAGTTATTTCTTTAATTGCCAATAATTTTGATTATGTAGTCATTGATGGAGAAGCAGGCATTGAACAAGTCAATCGACGCGTAATGGAAAAAGTAACTCATTTAGTATTAGTATCTGATGCTTCTAAAAAAGGTATTGAAGTTACTAAAACTATTAAGAAAGTTGCATCTGAATTAGTGATGTATGAAACAGATGGATTAATTTTAAATCGAGTTAATGAAACTGTTGATGTCAATAAACTTAATTTAGATACATTAAATCTATTAAGCGTTATACCAGATGATAAAGAAATGATGTTATCAGATGTCGAAGGTAATTCAGTATTTAGTTTAAATAAAGATGCAAGCATTTATAAAAATACATCCTTAGCATTAGAAAAATTACAAATATTATAAAGGAGGTCAACATGAAAGATTTAAAACATTTATATTATTTTGAAAAATTACTAGATGATGCGAATAATGAACTAGTAAGAAAAGCCAAAGAAGATGGCTTAAAATGTGTTGGAAGCGTCTGTTATCAAATTCCAGAAGTATTATTAAACTTAAAAGGAATTTTCTCCACACGTTTAAGAGCCCCTCGTACCGGCTCATTAGAAATGGGTACTTATTATATGACTTCCTTCTTATGTGAATATACTAGAGCCTTATTAGAAAGAGCGATTGAAGGAGGATATCAATTCCTTGATTGTCTACTTGCTCCAGATGGATGTACAATGATTAATCGTTGCGTTGAAAATATGGAGTTATTAAAGACAATGCCTCAAGAAAATTTCTTCTTTGAATATCTTGAAGTTCCAATGAAAGCGGATGAAAATGGTCTTTCTTTATATGTATCTGAATGCCGTAAGAAAGTATTAAATTCATTACATGATCATTTTGGTATTGATGTTAGTGATGATTCATTAAGACAAGCAGTCGAAGAACATAATAAATTATGTCGTTTAATTACTGAAATTGGTAATTATCGGAAAGAAGATAATCCTCGTATCACTGGTTATGAATTCCATATTATTACAATGTGCACTTATGTATGTCCTCATTATTTATTAATTGATAAATTAGAAGAAACATTGGAAGAATTAAAAACACGTGTTCCTGATGAAAAGAAGAGCTATCGCGCAAGAGTGATGGTAGTAGGTTCAGAAGTTGATGATGTAGATATGATAAAACTCATTGAAGAATCAGGTGCTTTAGTAGTTGCAGATCGATTCTGCTTTGGTTCTTTACCAGGTAGAGAAGAAATTATTTTAAATGATAAAGATGATGTATTAACTCAAATTTGTTCTCATTACATGTATAAGTGTATGTGTCCTCGTCATATGAATATGGATAAATTTAGATTGAGAAAAGAATATGTAAATAAACTCGCCAAAGAATATAAAGCAGATGGCATTATTTATGAACAAATGAAATTCTGTGATCCGTGGGCTTATGAAAGAATGACAGGTACTCATATGTTAAGAGATGAATACCATTATCCTGTTTTATCAATTGATCGACCTTATGCAGTTGGTAATTCTGGACAAATTAGAACAAGAGTGCAAGCTTTTGTTGAAAGTATTGAAATTAAGAAAATCCAAGGAGGCAATAAATAATGGGAAGTAAAGTTGGTAGTGAACCATTAGGTAAACTCTATAATGGAAAACGCGTTAGAAAAAGAAGAGAATGGCGTGGGGTAGTCGATACTATATACGATTTTAGATGTTGGCTTAAAATCATGTTGATGTTAGGCAAATTCATCGTTAAACCAAATAATTTAAAAGGATTCTTTAGATATAGATGGATGTTAAATTATTTAGCGGTTCCAATGATGATTGATAAACATACTACTGGTTTAAGAAAAGAAGCATTAAGAATTGCCCATACCGAATATGATTTAGTTGCTTTAGACGTCGCACAATTATTAGGTAGAGTCTTTAAAGCAGATAAAAGATGTGGCAATAATGAAAAATTCTCTAAAAAGATTGTTATCCTTGATGAAAATGAAATGTTCCATATTATGTGTGGATTCCCTAATTTATATGCAGTAAGCTGGGAAACCGCGGCTATTTATGTTTCAGTATTATTAAACGGCGGAGCAGTTACTCATTATCTAGATGTCATTCAAGAAATGGGACTTCCAGGGGACGTATGTCCTATGCCTGCGGCTGAAGCTGGCGCGGCAATTGATGAAGATATGCCTATTTATGGTGCATGTGCAGTTCAATGCAATACAACTTGTGATGGTTCTTTATTAGGTAATGGTATTATGGCAAAGAAGTATGAAGAATTTGGTATTCCTACTTTCCAAATTGCCGCGCCATTAAGACATACTGAAGAAGGTGTTCAAGAATATGCAGCACAAGAAATAAGAAATGCGATTAAGTTCATTGAAAAACACACAGGTGAAAAATGGGACTGGAATTATTATTTCAAATGTGCGAAGAGATTTAATGAAGAAAATAGACATCGTTTTGGATGGATGGAAATGTCAAGAACCATGTATCCTCAAGTATATGGAGCTAACCTTGCTTTATATGCAGAAACAACCTATATGGCTGTTGCAGGACGTTCTGATGACTTTGTTAAAGCAGATCAAAAAATTACAAAACTGGCACAAAAAGCATTTAAAAGACAAGCGCTTGTTTGTAAAGAAAACCGCCATAGAGCGATTATCTGGGGTGTTCAATCTCAATTCTATACAGATTTCTTACCTTGGTTACAAAACTGTTGGGGTATCTTACCTTTAGTCGATATGTTATCTTTAGTCTATTTTGATCAAATTTCTGAAGATGATCCTGAACAAGCAATTTATGATATCGCAAAATTATATCAAGAGATGATTATGAGAAATAGAACCCACGGGGGTTATGAAGTATTATTAGATGACTTATGGAGATTCTGTGATTATTATAAAGCAGATATGGTTATCTTATGGGAACATATCGCATGTAAAGCTTTAGATGGAATGCATGGCTTATTTGAAGAAAGAGCGAGAGAACATGGAATTAAACTAATTTGGGTCAACCATGATTTAATGGATCCAAGAGTTATTTCAAAACAAAGCATTAGAGATGATGTCAATAGATATATGCGTTCAATTATGAGAGAAGAACCAGTCGATCCAAGTTTAGAAGTTATCGATGATGGAAATTCATGGTAGGAGGAAATTAAACATGAAATATTTTGGTGGATGTGATTCAGGTAGTACATATACAAAATGTGTTATCGTTGATGAAAATGGAAAAATGGTGGCTAATGTCACTTTAAGAAGTAGAATTAATTCAGTTTTAAGCGCAGAAGATGCGTTAAATAAGGCTATTTCCCAAGTCGAAGGACTTTCTTCACCTAAAGATTTAGCTTACTTAGTCGGTACTGGTTATGGTAGAAATAAAGTACCTTTCGCAGATGAAAATATCTCAGAAATTTCTTGCCATGCAATGGGTGTCCATGTCGTAGATCCTAGCGTTAAAGCAATCATTGATATTGGAGGACAAGATGTTAAAGGTATTGCCGTTGATAAAGATGGTACGGTATTAAATTTCGCGATGAATGATAAATGTGCGGCAGGTACAGGAAGATTTTTTGAAGCAATGGCTAGAGCTTTTGAAATGGAATTACCAGAATTTTCTAAATTATCATTAAAAGCAAAAAATATTATCCCTATTACCGCTCAATGTACAGTTTTTGCTGAATCGGAAGTTATTTCTTTAGTTGGTGAAGGTAAACCAATGGATGAAATCGCGGCAGGTATTGAATTCTCCGTTGCAAAAAGATGTTTCGTCATGGCTAAAAAGGCTGGTGCGACTGACAATATTACTTTAACGGGAGGATGTGCCAAAAACGATGGCTTAAAAGATGCGATTGAAAAGGTATTACATTTAAAGGTGGTATCTTTACCTATTGATCCTCAATTAATGGGAGCTTTAGGCGCGGCAGAATACGCTCGTCAAAAAGGTTTAGCTGGAGGAAGATAACATGTTTATTGGAACAGCATTAATAATTCTTAGTTGGACTTTATTTCCTTATTTAAATTGGTATTTATGGATTAGTATTGTTGCAACTGTAATAGGAGCAATCGGAGTATTTTTTGGATTATTATTCGTCGTCTATTTCTTTAATTTAGATATGAAATTTACTGCTTTCTTAGAATCTAAATTAATTAAAATGTTTGATAAAAGAAAGAAAGAACGTAAGATTTAATTATGTTTATTTATGATGAATTAATTCAAGATATAAACTTTATTAATTCTTCTTATTCATTAAAAAAACTAGATATTAATTTAAATACTAATTTCCAAGAAAATACTAATCAATTAATATTTAAAGATCAAAAAGCTTTTGAACTAGGTAGTAATTTATTTAAAGGTGTTAATATTAATTTAGTAACGCAAGATCCATTAGAAGATGAAATTTTATTAATTGGAGATGATTTATCTTCCATTAAAAAAGATGGTAATTATGGAAGAATTACTATTGCAAGTGTTGATCCTTCAGCAATTGGTAAAGGTAATATTTTGTATAACAACATTAGAAAATTTGATTATGTAAAATATCATTTTGCTTTAGATGGAGTAATGTTAAGAGAATCAACTTTTTCTAAAAAAGAAAGCTTACTTGTTTCTAAAGATGCTTTAAATAAGCATTTAGATTTTTCTATGATTGGTAGTTATTTATTGAACAAATATAAACAATTACCATTTGTTAAAAATGTAAAAATTATCTTTATCACTTTAAATGATTATAATTATGATAAGCTAAATGAAATAGTTATAAAAAGTGAAAATATTACTAAAGCATTAGACCATTTAATGAATAAAGTTAATATGGATTGTCATTCTTGCTCATTGCAAGTTATCTGTAATGAAGTAGAAAAGAAGGTTAAAGAAGATTTCAAATAGAAGATTAGGCTTACTAGTCTTCTATTTTTTTATTTTTAACTCAATATTTACTAACTTGATATATAATTACTAAAAAGGTTAAGATATATGGAAAAGAAAAAGAACAAGAAATTAAAAATTACATTGATTATATTAATACCTTTAATTCTTATTGGCGGAGTTATTGGTGCATTTTTTATTTACGTGGGAAATTATTACCATGCGGTAGAATATACCCATAACGAAGAAGTTGAAATTACTTCTTATAATGGATATAACTTATATTCAAAAAAGAATGTCGAAGCATCATCTTTATATATTTTCTATCCAGGAGCGTTAGTTGAAGACAAAGCCTATCAAGGACTTGCCGAAACAATCGCTTTAGAAAATATTGATGTAGCAGTTGTCTCTATGCCATTTAATTTAGCTTTCTTTGGGATGAATAAAGCTAATGATGTTATTGGGGATTTGCCTCATTATGGATCTTATTATCTAGGTGGCCATTCTTTAGGTGGGGCGATGGCAGGTTCATATGAGTCAAAAGATACATCTAATAAAATTAAAGGGATGATCTTACTAGCTAGTTATGTTACTAGTAAACAACCTAGTTTAGTAGAATGCTTAACTATTAGAGGTAGTGAAGATAAAGTATTAAAATCAGATAAATACGAAGAAAATAGAAATTATTTTTCTTCTAAATATGTTGAATATACAATCCCTGGGGGTAATCATGGAAACTTTGGTAATTATGGTCATCAAAGCGGCGATGGTGAAGCAAGTATAACTAACGAAGAACAATGGAAAATCACTGCTAAATTGATCAAAGAATTTGTTAGTGATTAAAAAATCTATTGACATTAAATCCAATTATGTTATTATATTTAATATAGGAATAGGAATTATTCCTAAAAAGAGGATATATGACAAAGAATAAGATTGAAATATTAGAAACAATTAGATCTTCGGATAAACATTTATCTGCAGAGGAAATTTATTTTATTGTAAAAAGTAAGAATCCAAGTGTTTCTTTATCAACCGTTTATCGCAATTTGGGGTTATTAGTCGAAGAAGGTTACATAAAGAAATATGAAATTGATTCAGAAGGAAAATGTATTTACGATAAAAGAATTTATCCTCATGCTCATGCAATAAATGATGAATCAGGAGAAGTTATCGATATCATTGATGATAACATTTTAACAATGCTAAAATCTTATGTTGATGGAGATATTAATTCATATAACTTAGTCATACATTTTTCTAAAAAAAGCCAATAAATTTAAGGAGGTAGTTATGGCAAAATATCGTTGTAAAGTTTGTGGTCAAATTGTAGAAATTCCAGAAGGTGCAGAACTTGTATGTCCTGTATGTCATGCGGGTGGAGACTCTCTAGTTCCTTATGTCGAAGATGATAAAGAATTAACTTGGCCAGCAGAACATGTTTTAGGTATTGCAAAAGATTTAGATCCAAAACTTGTTCAAGCATTAAGAGATCAATTTAATGGTGAATGTTCAGAAGTTGGTATGTATTTATGTATGGCAAGAGTCGCAAATAGAGAAGGATATCCTGAAATCGCATTAGCATTAGAAAAAATCGCTCACGAAGAAGCAGAACATGCTGCTAGATTCCAAGAAATGCTTGGTGAATTAGTAACAGATTCAACAAAAGCTAACTTAGAAAAGATGCTTGCAGGTGAAAATGGTGCATGCCATGGTAAATTAGATATCGCAAAGAAAGCAAAAGAACTCAATTTAGACGCAATTCATGATTCAGTCCATGAAATGGCTAGAGATGAAGCAAGACATGGTAAAGCTTTAATTGCATTATTAGAACATTATTTTGGTAAATAAATATTGTTTAAATTAGATACTTATTTATAAGTATTTCATATGATATAAGCTAAGAGATTAATAATTTTCTTAGCTTTTATTTTATATAAAATTTATTATCTTAAATTTAATTAACCTAAAATTAATACATTTAAACCAAAAAAATTAGTATAATCTAATTATGTGAGGATATATTTTATG
>CAVJGK010000007.1:0-27461 GCA_963648895.1 Lachnospiraceae bacterium
TAATTTATCATTGTATTCTATTTCAGTTCTTCCTCTTAATTCATTGATTAAATTTAAAACATCTTTGTTAGAAAATGATGTATGGACAACAATTTTTAAGACATCTTCTGGTCTATTTTTTAATAATTCAATTGTAGGGAATGCACCTAACGCGTAAGAATAAAACGCATCTTTTTTATAAGATTTGACTTCCATTTTTATCACCTTAGATATTATACAATAAATAAATTTACTTAAAATAGGTATTTTGATATAATTTTAAAAAGGCGGTGAAATGTATGCGTAATAGATTAAAATGTTCAATTTTTTTGATTATTTTGTTAATTATTTGTAATGTGCACCCTACAAAAACTTATGCAGTAAGTAATAACTCAAATAAATTTTTTACTTATATGGGCGATTATGGATGCTCAGAACCAGTTAATAAAGAAACAAAAGTATATATTGAAGAAAATATTGTAGATTTTATAGAATCTACTGGTCGAGAAGTTATGAAAGAAACTTCTAGTTGGTGGATTTTTTCTAATACACAATATTATTATATCGCAAACGAATATGTGGAAAAGGTTGTTTATATTCGCCAAATTTCTAATGATATTGATTCTTTAATATTTATGGTTAAAGAATTGGAATCAATGGCTAAAAAATATGATGAATCAAATTATAAAAACTTAGTTTTAGGATATATCCGTAGTATAAATAAAAAATATTCTGATGATGGGTATTCAGGAAATTGGAAATTACTTGCAGGTGATACACCTATTGATTTTATTAAATTTGTGGAAGAAGATAATTCGCACGGATTAAAACTTAATGATTATTTTGGCTCTTTTATTGGTCAAAATTTGTATAATATCGGCGAACATGATGAAATGCTTGAAAAATACAAAACAAATACTCTAAATTTAATTGATTTCCAAGGAAATAATATAGATCTTATCCATATGTTTGCTTCGATGGATGGTATATATAAAAAAACTGACGGTAGTCTTTATCTTGGAAATAATTTACAAAGAGATATTTTATCTTGGAATGGTGATTTGCAACAAGCTTGTAAAAGCCTAAATTCGATAGAAAAGGAAAATACTATAGATTATGATGAACTTGATATGAATTATTTATTCACTGATGAATTACATTGTACTAAAGAAGATGTTATTGCAGATATAGATGCGATGAATATCACAAAAATGTATATAGATAATGATATGAATAGCATATCAAATTCATTATCGGCTTATTACAAACTTATTGATGAGAACATAAATAATAGATTTGATTTGTTTATTAAAACTGTTACTCTTGATAAAGAAGATGGAAGTGATAGTAGAAGCATTATTGAAGAATTCGAACATGAGGTATATTTTGAATTTAATCTAATAGAGGGAATAACAGATATTTGTGATTCTATTAACTATGATCCTATATTACCTGTTCATGATTTAATGAAAGATAATAATGGTTTAATACCTTCTTTTAAAATTAGAAAATATGTCACTCAATCATTTATAAAATATATAGAATATAATAGCTCTATGAGCATCTAAAAGGAGGAAGCATATGAAAAGATTTCTATTAATCAAAGTTGGCATTACAATAATTTGTGCTTTAGTTTTAATGCTCACTCCGATGATAATATCTAAAATAAATAAGCACAGGGAATTTGAAAGAGAATATCAAAATCTCACAATTGAAAAGTTTTTTGATTTGAATAGAGATGAAATAATCTTCTTAAAATATAATATTGACAATGAGGAAAATAAAATCGAAGATGAAAATAATTTAATATCTAACACATGTAACACAATAACTTTTACAGATTTAGATAATAAAAGTTTTGATTGGTTTTATAATTATTCACATATTAATTTTTATAAATCCGAAACAAGTAATTCATTGGAGCATGCTTTTTTGATTAAAGATATTAATGTTTTTGGAATTTATTATGGTTATCATGAACTTATAACAAGCATTGATTGTATTAGATATTATTCGATATCTAGTGAAGATACAAATAAATTATATAATGCATATGAATCAATAATACAAAATTGGATTCAAAATAACGCTAATTAAGAAATTGAATATCGAGTAAATTTGTAAGAAAGATAGTGATGTTACTGATCTTTAGTTTTTTATTCAAATAATCAATACTATTGATGATTCCTTCTACTTCTTTTATTTCACCTAGTGAATAATATTTTACTTTGACATTGTCACGATTATAAGAAGTAAGTTTATCGTTAATTTCAATTTCTTGTTCTTCACTTAAAATTGGTTTTTCTACATATGTTGTTTCTAACATAGTATTTTCAATGATTTCATTAAAACCTTCTAAAGCATCAAAAGGTTGATATTTTTTCATCCCTCTTTGGGATGATTTTTCTTCTTTGTTTAATTTTTTTCTCATTTTGCGTGTCCTCCAATTTTGCTATGTCTATCGATAATTGTGGAATTCTCTAGTAATTGATCAACACGGATAATTGCGTTCATACCATATTTTTCTTTAATTGCATCAATGGTATTATTTAAAGACCTTTTCTTTTCTTGAGAAGAGATATCAGAAAATAAATTAGGTCTATAATAAGAAGATGTAATTAAATCATCTAATGATAATGAGATTCTTCTAATAGGATAATCTTGTATATTCTCATAGAATAAAACAAGCAACGCATTATAGATTTCATCATTATCATCACTATAGGAAACAAGTTGCTTTTTAGTGGCAAAACCTCCGTGGATTTCTTTTGAATATCCAATGTATAGTCCTACTTTTTTCGCTAATTTGCCTTCTTTTCTTAATCGGAATAATAAATCATCACTCATCTCACGGATTAATAAAGGAATATCTTTATAAGAATAATCTTTCATTAATACATGACCATTAGTGATAGAGTGACTTGAAGGAACATATTTTTCTCTAATATCAGTTTCATCAATGCCATTGGCATGATCGTGTAATTCTCCTCCAATAACTCCAAATTTAGAAACGAAATATTCTTTAGGTAAGCAAGCAACATCTTTTAATGTATAAATACCTAATTTATTCAATTTAGCTTCTAATGCAGGACCAATGGACCAAATCTTGTGAAGAGGTGTAACTTTTTGTAATTTGTTTTTAACATCGTCATAAGTCCAAACAGCAATACCATTTTCTGCATGTTTTGATTCAACATCTAATGCAACTTTGGCTAAAAACATATTAGGAGCTAGACCGACGGTGGTGGTTAAACCTAGTTCATTAAAGATTTCATCCTTTATCATTTTAGAAAACTCTATGGGACTTTTTTTACTCGCAAGAAGATAATGGGTAATATCGATAAATGATTCATCAATGGAATAAACATGGATATCATCATAACATACATGTCTTAAAAAGATTTTAATTGCTTGAGATGCAACTTCCATATAACGAGACATTCTTGGCTTAGCAAAAACAATATCATCCATTTCAGGTAGTTCATATATTCTTAATCTAGAAGGGACACCGAAAGATTTTAAATATGGAGATACCGCTAAAATTATTGAACCAGTGCCATGAGATTTATCTGCGACTACTAATTTAGTTGAAAAAGGATCTAATCCACGATCGACACATTCAACCGAGGCATAAAAGGATTTAAAATCAATACACATAATATATTTATCCATTTTTTACCTCCTAAAGAACAAATTTAAGCGTAAGAAAAACAAGGTATTAAAGACCTATTTTTTCTCATTCTTATTTGTTGATGTGGGAAAATTATAAGAATTATTTTTTTAAAAATCAAGGCTAATAATTTATGATAATAAGAAACAATATTTCAGAAAATTTACATCAATTTTAAACTTGTTGAAGTAGTGTTTTATTCCTTGTATAATTTATTTAAATTATGAGGTGATTTTACTATGAAAAAATTAAAAATGAGATTTTCATACTTCCTAATATTAGGATTAATCGGATTTATTTTAGAAATAGCGAGTTATTTTTCTTTCACTAGAACAGATTTAAAGAATTCATCAATTACATCTTCTTCTGGGTTAGACAATTACACATCGTTTTGTACATCTAGTTATGTTTATTTAATCGCATGTTTCTTTATTCTGGCTATGGCGATAGGAATTATTATTTGTAGCAAAAATAATTTCTTAACTCGTTCTGGTGGAATTATTTTATCTGCATCTAAAACAGTGAATATTGTTATTATTATTTGGTTTTTATGCTTTGGTAATACAAATAGAACTACTTTATATAACACGACAAATATCAACTGGATGAATGCTTTTAGCAATGTATATTTTATATGTATTATTTTCTCAAGCTTTGCATTATTCTTAGTAAGTTTAGGAATGTGTCTTGAAAATAGACATGGTAAATTGACTAAATATTCTTCAATGGTATGTGCAGTTACTAATGGTATTATTTTCTTAACTTTTGCTTTTAGTATCATCTTTGCTTATTCATTTAAACTATATGACATTATGACTAAGATGATGGAACCTAATAAAGCATTAAGAACACCATTTGAATTAAAATATGCAACAATGAACACTTTTACTTTAGGACATTTAAAAGGAATTATTGATTTAGCTCAACAAATTTCTTCTTATAATGGAGAAGGAACTCTTGCATCAGAATTTGCTTCTATTCATTCTTATGCAGTATTTGCAAGTATCGTTATTATTTTCTACATCGTTACTGTATTTAGCAATTTAATTGGCTATGGATTAACAATGGTTGAATCTTTTGACTGTAGCAATGATGAAACATGCATGGAGATTTAATTATGGCTAAATTTCAAGATACCTATCGTTTAACTGTTGGTAATTTTGATTGTTTAGATCATGTTCTTATTTCTACAATATTGGATGTATTTCAAGATATTGCGGGTAAGAATGCTTCTTCATATGGTTATGGATATGAAGAATTATTGGCCATGGATAAAGTCTGGATGGTATTAAGAACTAAATATAAAGTAATTAAACCTATTCCAGAATATGAAAATATTATTGTAAGAACATGGACTAATGAGCCAAGTAAGATTGATATATATCGTCATTATGAAATCCTTGATAAAGATGAAAATTTATTAGTTCAAGGTTCTTCTCAATGGGTAGTTGTTGATTTAAAGTCGCGAAGATTAATCAAAATTTTAGATATTCCTCAAGATATTAATGTAATATTACCTGATATGCCTTTTGGGGGAAGATTAAAAAAAATCGATGATTTTGATTTATCTGTCGCGACTAAAGTAGATTGTAAAACAAATTATTTAGACTTAGACCATAATGGCCATGTAAACAATATCAAATATGGCGATTTTATCATGAATAACATAAAAGAATTGCACAATCAAACTATTGATGAATTCCAAATTGATTATGTGCATGAACTTTCTAAAGATGAAGATTTTTCTTTATATTATGTAACTGATAATAAAGAAATTAATGTGATAGGAAGAAATGATGAAAAGGTCTTTTTCATCGCGAAAGTATTATTAAAATCATATGACATTTAAAGAATTATTTAAGCAAGAAGAACAAAAAGAGTATTATAAAAATTTAATGAAGTTTGTTAATGAAGAATATCATAGTCACACTTGTTATCCTCCATATGAACTTATTTTTAACGCGTTCAATTTTAAAGATATTCATGATATTAAAGTAGTTATTGTGGGCCAAGATCCTTATCATGAAGCAAATCAAGCTCATGGATTATCTTTTTCCACATTAGATAAAAAACTACCTAAAAGCTTAATTAATATTTATAAAGAATTAAATGATGATTTAGGTGTTAATCGATTAGATGGAGATTTGACCTCTTGGGCAGAACAAGGCGTATTTTTATTAAACACATGTTTAAGTGTTCAAGAAGGCAAAGCGAATTCCCATAAAAACAAAGGATGGGAAATATTTACTTTAGAAGTGATAAAAACTTTAAATGAAGATTCTTCACCTAAAATATTTGTTTTATGGGGGAATGATGCATTTAAATTTAAACAATATATCACTAATCCAATTCATGAAGTTATCAACTCTGCTCATCCTTCACCTTTATCGGCGTATCGCGGATTTTTTGGTAGTAAACCATTTTCAAAGATTAATTCTTTTTTAAAGAAAAACAATCTAAGCGAAATAGATTGGAGTTAGTATGATCAAAGAAGTTAGTTATAAAGTTTTAAAAGAACACGATGGTTTAACTATTAAAGAAATATTGAAATCTTTTTATGTGGGAAAAGGTAAGATTGAAGAAATAAGAAGCAACAAATTAGCCTATTTAAACTCTAAACAAGTCGATATTGAAACAAGGGTTAAAGAAAACGATATTATAGATTTCTATTCTCTCAAAATAAAAAAATATCTTTCCATTAGTAAAGATATTGATATTCTTTATGAAGATGATAATTTAATTATTGTCAATAAGATGAAAGGATTATTAGTCCATGATGATGGTAATTCTAACGATAATCTAGTTAGTAGAATTCAATATTATTTCGATATTAATAACATCAATAAAGAAATCTATGTAGTTCATCGACTTGATTATTTAACAAGTGGAATTATTATATTTGCCAAAGATTTTTTATCACAAAGTTTGATCAATCATCAACTAGAAAACCATGATATAACAAGATTATATCTGGCCTTGGTTGAAGGTAAATTAACTAAAAAAGAAGGGATAATTGAGGCAAGCATTGGTAAAGATCGTCACGACGGAAAAAAATATCGAGTTAGTGATTCACCCAAAGCAAAAGAATCAAAAACTAGTTATAAAGTAGAAAAGATTTTAAAAAATAAAACATTAGTGAAATTAAAATTATTCACAGGTAGAACACATCAAATTAGAGTTCATATGGCTTATATTGGTCACCCTTTAGTTTATGATAAGTTATATAATCCAAAAGCAAAGGATGATAATTTCTTTTTACATTCTTATGAATTAATTATGAATCATCCTTTAAATAAAAAACAAATTCACCTCATATGTGAATTACCTAATAATTTTAAAAAGAAAATGGAGAATTAAGTATGTATAAATGCGTAATATTTGATTTAGATGGAACATTAATTGATACTCTAGATGATTTAAAAAAGGGTATTAATTTTGCGTTAAAAGAACTTGGATATAATATTTCTTACACCAAGGAAGAAACTAAAATGTTAATTGGAGAAGGTACTAGAAACCTTTGTAAAAGAGCAATTAAAAATATTCCTCATAGTGAAGAACAAGAAGAGATATTGTTCAAAGAATTTACTAAACAATATAAATTACATCAACTTGATGATACCGCGCCTTTTTATCATGTAGAAGAATTATTAAAAGAATTAAAAGCTAACAATATTAAAACGGCAGTTTTATCTAATAAAGTCGAACAAAATGTTATTGACATATTAACTCATTTAAAATTAGATTCTTATTTTGAAATAATAAGAGGTCAAAGAAAAGATATTCCTTTAAAACCTAATCCTGAATCATTAAATGCATTAATTAAAGATTTAGGCTTCAATAAAGAAGATATCCTTTATGTTGGTGATTCTGATGTGGATATGATTGTTGGTAAGAATGCAAATGTGGATTATTGCGCAGTAACTTATGGCTATAGAGATATTGAATTATTAAAAAACTATAATCCTAAATATATTATCACTGACCCATTAGAAATAATTGATATTGTAAATAAATAACTAAAACATAATTTAATCGTAAAATAAAACTAAATGTTTTATAATGTTACAAGTAGGAGATGAAGAGATATGAAAGAAGTAAAATTATATAACTCATTATCAAATAAAATTGAAGTATTTAAACCTTTAAAAGAAGGTGAAGTATCTTGCTATGTATGTGGACCTACAGTATATAACTATGTTCACTTTGGAAATATGAGACCAGTAGTTGTCTTTGATGTATTGAGAAGAATTTTTATTGAATTAGGATATAAAGTAACATTTATTTCTAACTTCACTGATATTGACGATAAGATCATTAAACAAGCTATTTTAGAAGGCATATCAGAAAAAGAAGTTGCAGAAAAATACATTAAAGCTTTTGAAGAAGATAGAGAAAATGTCCACGCTTTAAAGCCTGATTATCAACCACGTGTTACTGAAACAATGGATTTAATTATTAAATTTGTTGATGACTTAATCAAAAAAGATTATGCATACGAAGTTGATGGTGATGTTTATTTTAGAGTATCCAAAATTGATGATTATGGATGCTTATCAAAAATGAAGAAAGATGATTTATTAGTCGGTGCGAGAATTGATGAAAATTCTAAAAAAGAATCTCCATTAGATTTCGCTTTATGGAAGAAGACCGATACAGGTATTAAATTTGAATCACCATGGTCATTAGGGCGCCCTGGTTGGCATTCTGAATGTGTCGTTATGATTAACTCAATTATTCCTGGTGGAAGAATTGATATCCACGGCGGTGGATTTGATTTAAAATTCCCACATCATGAAAATGAAATCGCTCAAGAACAAGCTTTAAAAGGACATAAAATCGCGACTTATTGGATGCATAATGGCTTTATCAATATCGACAATGTTAAAATGTCTAAATCATTAGGTAATGTCAAACAAGCAAAAGAAATGATCAACCATTACGGTGGCAATGTTGTTAGATATATCCTTGTCAATTCTTATTATAGAACACCTGTTAATTTCAGCGATGATTTAGCTATCGCAGCTAAAAAAGAATTAGATAAGATTGAACAAACATATCAAAAACTTGCAATTCAAATCCAAGTTAAAGGTGGAAATGTTGTATCATTTGATGGTAGCTTAGAACATGAAAAATTCTTAGATGCATTATGTGATGATTTAAATACACCTAATGCTTTAACTGAATTATATGCGTTAGTAAAAGAAGCAAATATTGCTTTAAGAAATCCTCAAATAAGCGTTGAAGAATTAGAAACTAAATTCTTCACATTAAAGAAAGAATTAGAAATCTTAGGATTAGTATTTGACACACATATCTTAAGCGATGATGATAAAGAATTATTTAATAAATATAATAAAGCAAGAAGCGAAAAAGACTTCGAACATGCTGATATTTATCGTAAAGAATTAATGGAAAGAAAGATTTTATAATATGAAAGAATATATTTTTGGTAAAAACACTCTAGCGAATGCTTTAAAAAATAATCAATCTATTAAAATTGTTTATATGAGTCCTTCTTTTCAAGATGAAAGAGTCTCTAAATTATTAAAAGAAAAAAATATTCCTTATGAAATAAAACAAAATAATGCTTTAAGCGCATTAGTTGGTAAAGATAAAAACCATCAAGGAATTGTCGCAGAAGTAGAAGAATATCATTATCTAACTTTAGAAGAAATGATATCAAATTTAAAAAATAAAGAAAATCCATTATTAGTGATGCTTGATGGACTTGAAGATCCTCATAACCTAGGCGCAATATTAAGAAGTGTTGATGCTTTAGGTGGTGATGGAGTAATTATCGGTGCGAATAGACAAGTTAGATTGAATTCAACAGTCGCAAAAGTATCAACAGGTGCGATTGAATATGTCCCTTGCGCAATGGTTACTAATTTAAATCAAGCAATTCAAAAATTAAAAGATGCAGGATATTGGATCGTATGTTCTGATGGTGAAGCAAAACTTGATTATCGCCAAGTCGATTACAATATGAAGACATGTTTAATAGTTGGTTCAGAAGGATTCGGCGTATCTAAATTACTTCTTAAAAATAGTGATTTTGTCGTTAAAATCCCAATGGTTGGCCATGTTAATTCCCTTAATGCATCAGTTGCTTGCGCATTATTTCTAGCTCAAATTTATAACTGGAGGAATCCTATCAAATGATTAAAGATGAAGAATTAATTTATAATATTAAATTAGGTGAAAGAGAAGCTTTGGAGCTTCTCTTTTTTTCACTTGAGAAAAGAATGCAAAAAATCTTAAACAAATATAGTTACTTTTTTAAGACTTATAATTATGACAAAGAAGATATTAGACAATTATTAAGAAATTCGATTGTTGCGGCGATTAACACTTATTGTGTTGATAAAGGTAAATTTTTCCAATACTGCATTTTTACTTTTCAATCAGAAGTGGCAAGAGTAGCAAGAGAAAATTATCTTGATTTTGAAAATCAAAAAATATGTCAATTATCAGATTCAGAAATTGAAAATTATCCGGCAGTAGGTCAATCTACTCCTCCAACACTATGTTATTTAAATTCGACCCTTGATGAAATTAAAGGTATTGGTGAAACTGAATATGAAATTATTGTCTTATTAGTTAAAGGATATTCATATGAAGAAATAGGAACCCAATTAAAAATGGATAAAAAACAAGTTAGTAACAAAATTGAAAAAGTTAGAAGATATATGAAAGTTAAAAATAAAGAAAAATAATAATTTTTATTGCGATTATTTTTTCTTGCGCTTATAATGTTTTTAGAATTTTAAAATAGGAGGGTGAATTAGATGAGAGAAAAAGTTATTTTAATATGCTCAAAATGCCTATCAAGAAATTACACAACTACAAAGAAAAAAGATGCAGTTTCTCAAAGATTAGAACTTAAGAAATTCTGCCCAAAATGTAATCAACAAACATTACATAAAGAATCAAAATAGAAAGGATTAATTGGCGATGAATAAAATCAAAAGATATTTCAAAGGTGTCATAGAACAAGCACATATGGTTAGATGGCCTTCTAAGAAAGAATTATTTAAGGCTGTCGGTGTTGTTTTAACTGTTGTTATTATCGCGGCAGTTGCATTATCTTTAAGTGATTTATTAATTAGTAATTTATTAAAGATGCTAGAAAATCAAATGCCAAGTAGCTCAAATTCTGAAGAAGAAGTTGAAGCACTTATCAATCTCATCACATTATTATAGGAAAAAGGGGTTAAGTAATTATGGAAGAAAAATTAGAAGAAAAACAATGGTATGCAGTTAATACATATTCAGGTCACGAAAACAAAGTAAAAGAAAACTTAGAAATCAGAATTAAGACTCAAAACTTAGAAAATTATATTTTTAGAGTCATTGTTGCAGAACAAGAAGTTCCTGTAATGAGAAATGGTAAGCCTACAGGTAAAACAAAGATGAAAAATCTTTATCCAGGTTATATCTTTGTTGAAATGATTATGACAGATGATGCTTGGTTCATCGTTAGAAATACTCCAGGTGTCACAGGCTTCGTTGGATCAAGTGGTGGTCACGCAAAACCTTTCCCAATTACAAGAGAACAAATCGAACCAGTCTTAAAGAGAACAGGCGAAGTTGATGAAGAAATGTATACTAACTACAAAGTTGGTGATACAGTTAGAATTCTTTCAGGTTCATTTGAAGGCGTTGAAGGACCAATTGATAACATCAATCAACAAACTGGAGAAGTTACAGTTATGGTTAACTTCTTTGGTAGATTAACTCCAGTTACAGTCATGTTCGCTGAAGTTGAAAAAATCTAATATTAACTTTAAGGTCGCATCGTGCGACCTTTTTTATACCTCATCATTACACTTAAAAGTGGATTTTTTGAAAAATATTTAAAATTTTATTGATAAGTGTTTACAATAAGTATATACTATTTCAGCATGGAGTATTTTCGGGAGTAGAAAATTGTGCCATGAAAAATTGCGCAGTGGAAGGACTCTATTACTAAGTAATAAATCCGTTTACCACAGCACGGACTAAAACTAAAATAGGAGGTATGTCGCGTGAGTAAGAAAATCGCAAAAGTTGTAAAACTTGAAATCCCAGGTGGACAAGCTAAACCTGGACCAAAACTTGCATCAGCAGGTATTATGATGCCAAAGTTCTGTACAGACTTTAATGCAAAGACTGCAGACAGACAAGGACAAACAGTCCCAGTAATCATTACAGCTTATGAAGACAAATCATTCGATTATGTCATCAAAACAACTCCAGTTGCTGAATTATTAATGAAAGAAGCTGGAATTAAAAAAGGCTCAAGTAATTCTAAGAGCACAGTTGTAGGAACAATTACAAAAGAACAATTACACAAGATTGCTGAATACAAAATGCCAGATTTAAATTGCTATGACGTCGAAGCAGCTGAAAAGATCGTTGCTGGTACAGCTCGTAACATGGGCATTGCAATCAAAGACTAATTAGTGGAAGGGTAAACCCGCTAGTACCACAAGGAGGAAAAATATGAAGAAAGGTAAGAAGTACGTTGCTGCTGCTGAAAAGATTGATTCATCAAAACTTTATTCAGTAGAAGAAGCATGTGCATTAGTCAAAGAAACTTCAACAGTTAAATTTGATGCAACTGTTGACATTTCATTCCGCCTAAACGTTGATCCAAAATATGCTGATCAACAATTAAGAGGCACAATCGTTCTCCCACACGGAAACGGAAAAACAAAGAAAATTTTAGCTATCACACACAAACATGATGAAGCTAAAGAAGCAGGCGCTGACTTTGTTGGCGATAAGGATATGCTTGAAAAAATCCAAAAAGAAAACTGGTTCGATTTCGATGTCATCGTCGCTACTCCAGATATGATGGCTGAACTTGGTAAAATGGGTCGTATCTTAGGTCCTAAAGGTTTAATGCCAAACCCAAAGACTGGTACAGTTACAATGAACATTGGCCAAGCTATTAAAGAAATTAAAGCAGGTAAAGTTGAATACCGTGTTGACAAAGATGGTAACATCCATTTATCAGTCGCTCGTGTTTCATTCGACACAGCTACAATCGTAGACAACATCAATGCTGTTATTGATACAATCTTAAAAGTCAAACCAGCATCTGTTAAAGGCCAATATGTTAAAAACTGTGTAATCCACACAACAATGGGCCCAGCTATTAAAGTTACATTTAATGGCCGTTAATAACTTATAAAGCTCCAATATACCATAGACAGCAACGGCCAAGGGGCTTAATAAGGTTGCCGAGGTAACTATTGAAATATAAAATAGGAAAACTCTGTATATTGATGCCTATATACTTACAAAAAAACAAAAAAGGAGGTGCCGCAAAATGAATCAAAACGTATTAGAACAAAAGAAGCAAGTAGTTGAAGAAGTTTCTAATTTAATTAAATCTTCAGGCTCAGTAGTTATTGCTGAATACCGTGGTTTAAAAGTTTCTGAAATCTCAGAATTAAAGAGAACACTTTTACAATCAAATGCAAAAATGAATGTTTACAAAAATACATTAGTTGATAGAGCAGTCGATTCTTTAGGTTATTCTGACGCAAAACAATACTTAGAAGGACCTAACGCTTTATTCAGCTCAGAAGATCCAATTAGTGCAGCAAAAATTGTCGCTAAGTTTGCTAAGACACATGAAAATTTAGTCATTAAAGCAGCAATCGTAGATGGCAAAGTAATTTCAAAGGATGATGTTATTACATTATCAAAACTTCCAGACAGAGATGGATTATTATCTATGTTACTCTCTGTATTACAAGCACCAGTCAGAAATCTTGCATGTGCAGTTAAGGCTGTTGCAGACAAACAATAACAGACCATTAGGAGGAAAAATAATATGGCAAAATTAACAAATGAAGAAATCATTGCATCTGTTAAAGAAATGACAGTTTTAGAATTAAATGATTTAGTAAAAGCAATCGAAGAAGAATTCGGTGTTACAGCAGCAGCTCCAGTAGCAGCAGCAGCACCAGTTGAAGAAGAAGCAGCAAAAGGACCAACAGAAGTTAGCTTAATCTTAAAATCATTCGGCGCTTCAAAAGTTGGCGTTATCAAAGCAGTCCAAGCTATCACAGGTTTAGGCTTAATTGATGCTAAGAAATTAGTTGATGCTTGCCCATCAACAATCAAAGAACACATCTCTCCAGTCGAAGCTGAAGAACACAAGAAAGCTCTTGTTGCAGCTGGCGCTGAAGTTGAAGTTAAGTAGTTTTTTGACTTTACAATTTAACCTACCCCTCTATTGCTAGGGGTGGGTTTTTCTCAATTTTAAGGGGGTTATCAAATGAACCATTATTTCTCAAATAATCCGGATGTTAGTTCTAATCCTAAGAACATTTCGTTTGAATTTAACTCCAAAAAATTTACTTTTACGACCGATAATGGAGTGTTTTGCAAAGACTATCTCGATGAAGGGACTAATGTCTTTTTGAAAGTCTTGCTCAAACAAGAAATTAACGGCCTTAATCTTGATGTAGGATGTGGTTATGGCCCTATTGGGGGCGTTTTAGGATATTTCTACCCTACCTCAAAAATTATCATGATTGATATTAATACGCGTGCGTGTGCGCTCGCGAAACAAAACTTAGAAGCTTTAGGCTTAACAAACTTTGAAGTAAGAGAATCTGATGTTTATCAAAATATTCATGAGAAATTCGATAACATCTTCATTAACCCTCCAATAAGAGCGGGAAAGAAAGTTATCTACTCAATGTTTGAAGGCGCAAAGCAATTACTAAACACCAATGGTTCATTGTATTTTGTTATGAGAAAGTCCCACGGGTCGGAGTCGGCTCAAAGATACGTAACATCCATATTTGGAAATTGTCAATTACTTAAAAGAGATAAGGGCTATTATATTTATCAAGCAATTAACAATGAATTATTAAATGAAAACTTATAGAAGGGAGATTTGCAATGAGCAAAAATTTACAAGCAAAAGAATATAAGTACCTTCACAATGGAAGAATCGATTTTTCTAAGATCTCAGGTACATTACCTTTACCAAACTTAGTTGAAATTCAAACTGATTCTTTCAAATGGCTTTTAGATAGCGGTATTGATGAAGTATTTAAAGATGTTTATCCAATTACAGATCGTAGCGATAAAATGACACTTGAATATATCTCATCACGCTTAGAAGAACCAAAATATAATCCATACGAATGTAAAACTCGTGGATTAACATATATGGCTAATTTAAAAGCTACATTAAGATTAAACGTTAGTGAAACAGGTGAAATTATCCAACGTGAAGTCAATATGTGTGAATTCCCATTAATGACTGACTCTGGTACATTCATCATCAACGGCGCAGAAAGAGCAATCGTTTCTCAAATTGTTCGTTCTCCAGGCGCTTACATGAAGAAAGAAAGAGAAAAAACAGGTAACTTCACTTACAATGCTGATTTAATTCCTTCAAGAGGAACTTGGTTACAATTCCAATCTGACGCTAAAGGAATCTTAAATGTTAAAATCGATAGAACAAGAAAAATGTCTGCTTTAATCTTACTTAGAGCATTAGGCATTGGTCTTGGTGAACATGGTTATGATGAAATTGTTGAATTATTTGGTTCATCAACTACAGACTATGTCAACATTGAAAAAGACACAAAAGATTTACTCGCTGTTTCAATTGAAAAAGAATTATCTACACATGCTGGCACAAATTACGAATACTCAAGCCAAATGGCTTTATTAGAAATTTATGCTAAGTTAAGACCAGGTGAACCTGCTCCTGCAGATAGTGCTGCAACATTCCTTAAAGGAAGATTCTTTGACCATAAACATTATGATTTCGGCCGTGCTGGTAGATTTAAATACAATAAGAAATTAGGTATTTACAATCGTTTACAAGATAGAATTATTGCAGAACCATTAATTTCTTCAGAAGGCGAAGTAATTTATGACGAAGGAACAGTATTAACAAAAGAAATCGTTGAACAATTACAAAATGAAAAATTCTTCGAAAAGGGCGCTCATACATATGAACTTCCATACAACGAAAAATTAGACGATCATCACATTGTTAATAAATTACTAGTTTATACAGATGAAACAAAGTCTGCTACAACAAATATCATTGGTACAGATATGAACGTTGATGTTCCATATGTAACAATTTCTGATATTGCAGCATGTTTCTCATACATTATGAACATTATCTATGGCTTTGGTGATGTTGATGATATCGACCACTTAGGCAACCGTAGAATTCGTTGCGTTGGTGAATTAATTCAAAATCAATTCAGAATTGGTTTATCACGTATGGAAAGAACTGTTAAAGAAAAGATGTCTATGACAATCGCTTCAGAAGGACCTGTTTCTCCTGAAAAATTAACAAATACTCGTCCATTAAATTCTGCAATTAAAGAATTCTTCGCATCTTCACAATTATCTCAATTCATGGACCAAGTTAACCCACTTGCTGAACTTTCAAATAAGAGAAGAATCTCTGCTTTAGGTCCTGGCGGTTTAACTCGTGATAGAGCTAATATGGCAGTTAGAGATGTTCACACAACTCACTATGGTAGAATCTGTCCTATTGAAACACCTGAAGGTGGTAACATTGGTTTAATTAATAACCTTGCAACTTATGCAAAAATCAACGAATATGGTTTCATTGAAACTCCATATAGAAGAGTTGATAAGAAGAATTGCAAAGTATTAGAAGAATCAGATTACTTATCAGCAGATGCTGAAAAGAATTTATATATTGCACAAGCAACAAACAGAATTATCGGAGGAGAATTCCTTGATGATCAAGTTATTGCTAGATATAACGGCGAAAACGTTATCGTTCCTAAGGAAATGATCGACTACGTTGACGTCTCTCCAAAACAAATTTTATCTGTCGCTGCAGCTTGTATTCCATTCCTTGAAAACGATGATAACCACCGTGCATTAATGGGATCTAACATGCAACGTCAAGCACTTCCATTATTAAGACCACACGCTCCATTTGTTGGAACAGGCCTAGAATACAATATTGCTCATGATTCTGGCGCAGCTGTTTTAGCACAAGAAGATGGTGTTGTTACTGTAATGGATTCACGTCACATTGTAGTTAAGAATAACGAAGGTGAAGAACGTACATACATCCTTCAAAAATTCGTCAGATCTAACTCTGGTACATGTATCAACCAATCACCTATTGTACATGTTGGTGACAAAGTTAAAAAAGGTGATATTATCGCTGATGGTCCTGCTATGGATCAAGGTGATTTAGCTTTAGGACAAAACGTCACAATCGCATTTATGACTTGGGAAGGTTATAACTACGAAGATGCTGTTATTATGTCTGAAAGATTAGTTAAAGATGATGTATATACTTCTATCCATATTGAAGAATATGAATTAGAAAGACGTACAACAAAACTTGGACCTGAAGAAATTACTCGTGATATTCCTAACGTTTCTGAAGAAATGAAAGCAAACTTAGATGAAGACGGTATCATTATCCCAGGTGCAGAAGTTAAAGAAGATGACTACTTAGTTGGTAAGATTACTCCAAAGGGCTTATCAGAACCAACTCCAGAAGAAAAATTATTAATGACAATCTTTGGTGAAAAGACTAAAGATGGTAAAGATACTTCATTAAAAGTTCCACACGGTGGTGCTGGTATTGTTATCGACGTCAAACGTTTCAAACGTAAAGAAGGCGCTGAACTCGCTCCAGGTGTAGAAGAAGTAGTTAAGGTATATATCGCTCAAAAGAGAAAGATCTCTGAAGGTGATAAGATGTCAGGTAGACATGGTAACAAAGGTGTTATTTCTAGAATTCTTCCAGAAGAAGATATGCCATTCTTACCAGATGGTACACCAGTTGACATCATGTTAAACCCATTAGGTGTTCCTTCACGTATGAACATCGGTCAAATCCTTGAAATTCACTTAGGTATGGCATGTAAGAAGTTAGGCTTAAAGGTTGCTACACAAGTATTCGATGGTATCTCTAATGAAGAAATTTTCGATTTAATGAAGCAAGCTGGCTTATCTGAAGATGGTAAGACTGTCTTATACGATGGACGTACAGGTGAAAGATTTGATGATAGAATCTCAGTCGGTGTCATGTACATGATTAAACTTGTCCACATGGTTGATGATAAGTTACATGCTCGTGCTACTGGTCCATATTCATTAGTCACACAACAACCTTTAGGTGGTAAAGCACAAAACGGTGGTCAAAGATTTGGTGAAATGGAAGTCTGGGCTCTTGAAGCTTATGGTGCTGCTCACATTTTACAAGAAATGGTTACAATCAAATCAGATGATATGGTTGGTAGAGCAAGTGCTTATGAAGCAATCATTAAGGGTAGAGATATACCACAACCAGGAATGCCAGAAGCATTCAGAGTTCTTGTTAAAGAATTACAAGCTCTTGCTATTGATGTCAAGTTACTCGATAAAGAAGGTAACGAAATTGACACTTCAGCATTAGCGGAATCTAATGAAAAAGAAACAAAGAAGATTTCAAAAGAAGTTAAAAATGCTTTCACTGATTTCCAATTTGTTCAAGATGACAATGACTAATAGGGAGGAGATTAAAAATGTTTGATGTTAAAAAATTAAATGCTATCCAAGTTGGATTAGCTTCTCCAGATAAGATCAGAGAATGGTCAAAAGGTGAAGTCACAAAGGCTGAAACTATTAACTACCGTTCACAAAAACCTGAACCAGATGGTTTATATTGTGAAAAAATCTTTGGTCCTGCAAAAGACTATGAATGTCATTGTGGAAAATATAAGAAGATTAGATTTGCAGGTGTCGTCTGCGAAAAGTGTGGAGTTGAAGTAACAACAAAAGCTGTTCGTAGAGAAAGAATGGGTCACATTGAGCTTTGCGCTCCATGTGCTCATATCTGGTACCTCAAAGGTGTTCCATCAAGAATGGGTTTAATCCTTGATATTTTACCAAAGCAATTAGAAGAAGTAGTTTACTTCATGTCTCGTATTTGCTTAAACGCAGGTACAAGCAAAATTTTAAAGAAAGCTTTAGTTATTGATGAAAGAACTGCAAGAGAAATTTTCCCTCAAGTTCTTGAAGAAATCAAAGCTACATTAGATACTGATTCTTTCGATTATCAAAAAGCTAATGAAATTATTGAAAAAATCGAAAAGAATAATGAAACATTAGATTTCACAGGATGTGCAAACTTTATTTCTAAACATACAGGTGCGGAATTTGGTTCTGGTGCAGAATCAATTAAACGTTTACTTGCAGAATCAGATTTAGAAGCACTTTCTAATGAATTAACAGAAGAAATTGCAACTTTACCTGCAACATCACAAAAGAAAGCTAAATTATATAAGAGATTAGAATGTGTCGAATCATTCAGAAAATCAAACAATCGTCCTGAATGGATGGTTCTTGATGTCTTACCAGTTATTCCACCTGATTTAAGACCTATGCTTCAATTAGATGGTGGTAGATTCGCAACATCTGACTTAAACGATTTATATAGACGTGTTATCATGAGAAACTCACGTCTTAAGAAATTAATTGATATCAACGCTCCAGATGTCTTATTAATGAACGAAAAACGTATGCTTCAAGAAGCAGTTGACGCATTAATCGACAATGGTAGACGTACAAAAGCTGTAACAGGTGCCGGCGGAAGAGCATTAAAATCATTATCTTCTACATTAAAAGGTAAACAAGGACGTTTCAGACAAAACTTACTTGGTAAACGTGTTGACTATTCAGGACGTTCTGTTATTGCAGTTGGACCATCTTTAAAGATGTATCAATGCGGACTTCCAAGAGAAATGGCAGTCCAATTATTCAGACCATTCATCGCTTCTGTCATGATTGAAAGAAGTATTGCAACAAGCCACAAGCAAGCAAATAGGATGATTGATCACTATGATGAAAAAGTTTGGGATATTGTTGAAGAAGTCGTTAAAGGACACCCAGTTTTATTAAACCGTGCTCCTACACTTCACCGTTTAGGTATTCAAGCTTTCAAACCAGTACTTGTCAATGGTAGAGCTATTAGACTTCACCCATTAGTTTGTGCAGGTTTCAACGCTGACTTCGATGGTGACCAAATGGCTGTTCACGTCCCATTATCATTCGAAGCACAACAAGAAGCAATTGATTTAATGTTAGCAAGTAACAACATTTTATCACCAGCTTCTGGTAAACCAATTTGTACTCCATCTCAAGATATGGTTTTAGGTAACTACTATCTTACAATGGAAAACTCAGTTGAAGATTTCAAAAAGCACGCAAGTGATTGCCGCGCAAGAGGCGATGAATCTGAAGCTGAATTATACGAATTGTATGCAAGCAGCGAAGGTAAAGTCTTTAGAAATATTGACGAAATCATGCTCGCTTACCAAACAAAACAAATTCATTTACACAACAGAATCGCAATCAAAGGTTCTGCAATCGGTAAAACATCATTTACTGATGAAATGAATGATAGTTACTTAATCACAACAGTTGGTAAAGTTATTTTCAACAAAATCTTCCCAACTGATTTCCCTTACTTAAATGAAGTTACTTCTGCATCTTTAAAAGAAGATCAAATTTCTAACTTTGTTAAAAAGGGTACAAACATTAAAGAATATATTGCTGAACAACCAATTAAAGCTGAACCATTCGGTAAAAAGCCTATTGGATCAATCGTTTCTGCAATCTTCAAACGCTACGGCGCAAAGACAACTTCTGAAGTTCTTGATGCATTAAAAGATCAAGGCTTCCACTATTCAACAATCGCTGGTATTACAGTTTCTATCTTCGATATTAACGTTATTCCAGGTAAACAAGAATTAATTGCGGAAGGTGATAAGAAAGTTGCTGAACTTAAAGACTTATACGATTTCGGTTTCTTAACAGATGAAGAAAGACATAAGAAAGTCTGTGCTGTTTGGGAAGATGTTAAGAAAGAAGTTGAAAAGAAATTAAAGGTTATCGTTGATAACGATAAGACAAACCCTATCTTCATGATGTCAAAATCAGGTGCTAGAGGTAATACTTCTAACTTCGTTCAATTATGTGGTTTAAGAGGTACCATGGCTAAGCCAAATGGTGATACTATCGAATTACCTATTAAATCATGCTTCCGTGAAGGCTTATCTGTATCTGAGTTCTTCATTGCAACTCACGGTGCTAGAAAAGGTGGCGCGGATACTGCGTTAAAGACTGCGGACTCTGGTTATTTAACAAGAAAGTTAGTCGATGTTTCTCATGATGTTATCGTTAGAGAAGAAGACTGTGGTACTGATGAAGGATTCACAGTTGAAACAATCATGGATACAAGAGAAAATTCACAAATTGAAGGTCTTGAAGAAAGATTAACTGGTAGATATTCATTACATGATATTGTCGATCCAACAACTGGTGAAGTTATTGTAAGTGGCAATACATTAATGACTGCAGAAGATGCAAAGAACATTACAAAACATGGCATTACTAAAGTTGAAATCCGTTCATTATTCGGATGTAAGACTAAAGATGGTGTCTGTAGACATTGTTATGGTACTTGTATTGCAACAGGCAAATTAATTGAAATGGGTGCAACAGTCGGTGTTATGGCTGCTCAATCCATTGGTGAACCTGGTACTCAATTAACCATGAGAACATTCCACACTGGTGGTGTTGCTGGTGGCGATATTACAAACGGTTTACCTAGAGTTACTGAATTATTCGAAGCTCGTGCTCCACGTGGTGAAGCATTAATTGCTAAATTCGAAGGTGATGTCACTAAGATTGAAGAAACAAATGGTATTTACCATGTTACAATCAAGAATTTACAAGGCGAAGAAGAAACAGAAAATACAAACTACGGCGTTAAATTAAGAGTTAGAGTTGGTGATCATGTTCTAGCTGGTCAAAAGATTACTGAAGGCGCTAAAAACTTAAAACAATTACTTGAATATTCTAACAAGACAGAAGTTGAAAGATACATTATCAAAGAAATCCAAAAGGTTTATAGAAGTAATGGTTCTGATGTTTCTGACAAACACATTGAAATTATTGTTAGACAAATGTTAAAGAAAGTATTAGTTACTGAAGCTGGCGATACAGATTTAATCCCAGGAACAAAAGCAGACTTAACTAAAGTTACTGAAAAGAATACAGATGCTCTTATCGAAGGTAAGGAACCTGCAAAATTCACTCCAGTTATCTTAGGTATTACAAAAGCTGCTCTTGATACTGATTCATTCTTATCTGCTGCATCATTCCAAGAAACAACAAGAATCTTAACAGATGCTGCAATTAAGGGTAAAATTGATTACTTACACGGCTTAAAAGAAAATGTTATGGTTGGTAAATTAATTCCAGCAGGTACTGGTTTAATTGAAGAAACTAAGGAAGTTAAAGAAGTAGAAGATACATTAGAAGTAGAAGATACATCTAACCAAGTTGAAGCTACAACTTCCGAATACAATGAAAACCAAACTGTTTTCGATATGAATAACCTTGATTAATCCTCCTAGGGGGCTTACGAAAGTAAGCTCCTTTTTTTCTTGTAAGAAATGATAAAAATTTCAATATTTACAAATTGTTTATAAATTCTTATTAATATACAATGTATAAAGTGTGAGGTAAATATGTTATGGAATTTAATACAAGACCTGGTTGGATTGAAGTTATATGTGGTCCAATGTTTGCAGGAAAATCAGAAGAATTAATTAGAAGAATTAGAAGATTAGAGTTCGCTAAAAAGAAGGTTGTTGTTTTCAAACCTAAAATTGATAATCGTTATTCAGAAGATGAGGTTGTTTCTCATAATAAATCAAAAGCTAAATGCTATAATTTAGAATCATCAAAAGATGTTTATAAATATATTAAAGATGATGTTGATGCAGTATGTTTTGATGAAGTTCAATTCCTTGATGAAGGAATATTGGATGTAGTAGAAGAATTGGCTTCTAAAGGGATTAGAGTCATCTGTGCCGGACTTGATAATGATTTTAGAGGTGAACCATTTTCTATTATGCCTAAATTATTATGTTTGGCAGAAGATGTTACTAAATTAACTGCGATATGTGTAGTATGTGGAGCGAATGCCACTAGATCACAAAGAATTGTTAATAATGAACCTGCGTATTATGAAGATCCAATTGTCATTGTTGGAGCAAGCGAAAAATATGAACCTAGATGTAGACATTGTCATAAGGTTCCACATAAATTAAATTTTGAAAATAAATAATATTATAATAATGCGATATTATTCGATACTTGTTTAGAAACATAATCAAAGCGAGAAAGTATTGGAGATATCGCTTTTATTATGGCATAAAGTAAGATACTTTGAGGTAATAAACAAATGATATTCTTTGGAAGAGAATAAAATAAAGCATAGATTTTAAATGATGCAAATAATTGATCAGAAGTAATCTTTCCACCTTGATAATAAACAATCATCATTAAATAACTACCCATTAATACATTTAATAAGAAGTTAATTAAAATACGTGATAATAATACTTTAGAAAAACTCATTCTTGTTTTATAGAATAAAATACCATAGATAAAGCCCGCTAAAGCGGCTTGGAGGGTATAACCTAAATTAAATACATAGGCACTTTGGTTGATAAAATAACCAATCATATCTGATAAAGCGCCGATAATAAATCCAATAAATGGTCCATAAATATAACCAATAATGGCCATAAATATATAACCAAAACCAATATTTAAATTAGCGAATCCACTTGGTAAAGATATAAATTTAGAAAGTAACAATAAAGAGAATATCATCCCTAAAGTTACTATCTTTTTAGTTGTTTTTAACTCTGTTAAAGCACTTTTCCAATAATTTAAGTGGAAAGGTGTTTTATAAGCGTTTTCGTTGTCATAAGCAAAATCTTTAACATCTTTTTTAGGCATTATAATAACAATTAATGTAGATATTAAACATAAACTAGAAATACCAATTAATCCTCCAATCGCACATGAAAAAGAATTTTCTATTGTGCCAATATTAGAATTATCAAATATGATATTATCTTTTCCTTCTAAATCGAATAAAGCATATTTAATAAAGGTAGAAGCTCTAGAAATAACTTTGTTAGAAGAAGAAATATAACTAGTTTCATAATATCTAGTTTTAGTAGTGATTGTATAAGTGTTTTCTTCGTTAGCTGTAAGAACAAAATCATTATTGTCAATTAATGAATCAACATCGATTGATTCTAAAGATAATGATGGATGATTTTTAATCACTTCATTTAAGTAATCTTTTGATGTAAAAGTGTTTATTTTCTCGTTAAAAGTCACATCTTCACATCTAAAAGTAGATACAAATGTTTCATTTTGTTTGTTGATTAAACTTGTGACAAAATATCCTCCGATAAAACCTATGACTATGATTAATACATAGAAAGATATCAATTTATAAAGTGTATGTTTTTTCATTAAAAAAGACCTCCTATAGAGGTCCGCATTCTTACAGCGGACGCGTTAGAAAACCGCCACCGAGATGTTCGTCCTAAATCTTTATCCTAGAAATAGACACTTAACGCTTTCTAACTACTCTGTTACATGCATTATAAGTTAACTACTAGTTAATGTCATTATAAATATGAATAATTACAAAAAATTAATAGTGTTTTTTTATTTTTTGTTGTATGATATAAAAGACTCTTAACTAAGGAGGTATTATGGAAATTGTATTAATTATTGTATCAATCTTAATGATTATATTGACTTTATTACAAGGTGGTAAATCTAATGGTGCTTCTGGTGCGATTACCGGTGGATCAAAGATGAACATCTTTGCTAAAACAAAAGAAAGAGGTAGTGAAAAAGTTGTTTCAATTGCAACATTGATTGTTGGTATTGTATTCTTCTTATTCACACTTTTAACTAAGTATTTTGGTTAATCATTAAGGGGGTTATATAACCCTCTTTTATTTTAAATAACAAAGGAAGCAAGCATGAAAGAAAGAATTTTAGAATTATTAAAAAAACATTCATTACCACTCAAGGTTTTACTTGAGTTTTTTGGCGATAATAATGAAACTTTAGAAGCTTTAGGCCAATTAGAAGATGAAGGAAAAATAGTAAAAGTAAGAAAGAATTATTATCTTCCTGAACAATTAAATCTTGTAATGGGTAAAATTATCTCAGTTAAAGATGGATTCTCATTCGCGAATATCGGTGAAGAGGAAGATGTTTATATTTCTAATTTTAACCTCAATGGGGCTATTTTAGATGATGAAGTATATTTAAAGAAAATTAACGCTTTTAGAAGAGCGGAATATGAAGTTTATTCGATTGTTAAAAGAAACAAGAATATCTTAGTTGGTGAAATTTTAGAATATAACAATTATTATTACTTAGATGTTAAAGGTGTTGCATCTAAAGATTCTATCTTCTTAATTGATAAAACTTCTATTCCTTTAACTAAGGGTAAAATTGCTTCTTGCCGCATTATTCGTCAATCTAGAGAGACTTATTTTTTAGAAGTTATTTCCCTTTTAGGTGGAGCGAATGATAAAGGCGTTGATATTACTAAAATCATTTATTCATATAACGCGACAATTGATTTCCCTGAAGAAGTAAGAAAACAAGTTATGTCTATACCTTCAAAAGTTTCAAAAGAAGAAATGGAAGGAAGAGAAGATTTTAGAGACCACGTAATTGTTACAATAGATGGAGACGATGCAAAAGATTTTGATGATGCTGTTGAAGTAGAAAGATGTGCAGAAGGTTATATAGTTGGAGTCCATATTGCCGATGTCGCCCATTATGTTAAAGAAGGTTCACCTTTAGATAAAGAAGCTTTAAGTAGAGGAACTTCTATTTATGTGGCAGATCGAGTAGTACCTATGTTACCTTTTGAATTATCAAATGGTATTTGTTCTTTAAATCCTAATGTTGATAGATTAGTTACATCTTGTATTTTTACAGTCGATTGTTATGGCAATATTTTAAATAGCCGTATTACTAAAGGTGTAATTAGATCACATGCTAGATTAACTTATAATTATGTTAATAAACTTTTAAATAAAGAAAAGATTGAAAAACGTTTCCCACGTGAAATCGATGATTTAATCTATTTATTAAATGAAGTTTCAAGAAAGATTAGAAAAAATAGATCTGCAAGAGGATCTATTGATTTAGAAACAACAGAAATTAAATTCGTTTTAGATGATAAAGGTCAACCTGTAGATGTTATCAAAAGAAGCCAAGGTGATGGAGAAAAACTCATTGAAGATTTAATGATCGCGGCTAATGAACAAGTGGCCGAAACCATCGAAGCAATGGGACTTCCGTTTATCTATCGTATCCATGAACAACCTAAAGCAAAAAAGATGGATGCGTTTATGAAACTTGCAACTCATTTAGGTGAAAAAATTGACTTTGATCCTTTGACAGTTACACCTCTTGAATTGGCTAATTTCATTAGAAATGTAAATGATGATACAAAAAAGAAAATTCTTTCAATGATGCTTCTTAGATCTTTAGCTAAAGCTCGTTATGCACCTTATAACAAGCACCATTTTGGTTTATCATCTACTTCTTATACACATTTTACTTCTCCAATTAGAAGATATCCTGATTTATTAGTACATCGTTTAATTGATCAATATTTAGTTAAGGGTGATATAAATGTGGATAAATCTTTTGAAGAAAGAATTGCTTATATTGCTGAAAATTGCTCAATCTATGAAAGAAGAGCGATTTCTATTGAAAGAGAAGTCGATGATTTAGAATCAGCAAAATACATGTCTTTACATATCAATGAAGAATATAAAGGCTATATTAATGGTATGACTAATAAAGGATTCTTTGTTGAATTAGATAATGGCATTAATGGATTTGTTGATTTTATGGATTTAAGCGATATGTATACTTTCAATGAAACATACATGTGCGCGACAGGTGCATTCTCTAAAAAGAGCATCTCTTTAGGAGATATTGTCTCTATCAAAATAAAAGCAGTAGATATTGATACACATAAAATTACATTTAGTTTATTAAACGAAGAAAAGGTCATTAAAACCTTTAAAACTCGTAAATTTAACAAAATTGGAAAAAAAGGAGCAAAAAATAATGGCAGAAGAAAGCATAAAAATTATCGCTCAAAATAAAAAGGCACATTTTGAATATTTCTTATCTGACTTTGTAGAAGCTGGTATTGAATTAAAAGGTACAGAAATTAAATCTATTAGATTCAATGGGGCTAGTTTAAATGAATCTTATGCGATTATTAAAAATGGTCAAGCTTATATATTAGGATTAAATATCGCTCCATTTTTTAATGGAAATATCTTTAACCATGAACCATTAAGAACAAGAAAGTTATTATTACACAAAAGAGAAATATTAAAACTAAGCCAAAAGATAAAAGAAAAAGGCTATACTTTAGTATGCACAAAAGTATATTTTAAAAATGGAAAAGTTAAAGTGGAAATAGCTTTAGCAAAAGGTAAAAAACTCTTCGATAAACGTGAAACTATTAAAAAACGTGATTTAGATAGAGAATCTAAAAAGCAAGAAAGATATTAATATGGAAAGTTTGATGAGAAAATATTTATATATAGGAACTAGTTTTGTCACATTTAAGTTTGATGAACTATCCTTTTTAGCGTGTAAATATTATCTTACAAAATTTCATTTTATCAAGCGTATTTATTTAAAAAGAATTAATACTATTTGTTATAAAAAGAAAAAATACAATCCAATTGTAAGTTATGAAAAATTTTTCATAAAGCATACAATTGATGCACTAGAAAATAGTTCTATTTTAATTTCATCGAATAAAAAAGAAATTAAACTCTATAGTGAAATTAAGAATAAAGATATTCATGTGGAAGAAAAATTTGATATTTCTTGTTTAAACGATCAAATATTAAATCAAGAA
>CAVJGK010000008.1:0-26087 GCA_963648895.1 Lachnospiraceae bacterium
GATTGGAAATACAAGGAAGAATTAAAATTAAACCTTCTGAATAAGAATAAAATTCTTCTAAAGTTAGCTTAGTATTATTTTTAGAAACTAAAGAACAAATATTTCTATATCCTTCTTCATTTTTAATATATACAACTACATAAAAATCATTATCATTGTATGTTAAAGTTAATGACATACCAAAAATAGGTGTGATCGATGATTTTTTAAATAGATGATAAAATTTAGGATAAGCATAGACATTATTAAAATCACTTATACCAAGTGCTTTATAATTATTAATAGAAGCAATAGAAAAAAGATCTTCTAATTTTAATGAAGAAGATAAAAAAGTATATTCAGTATAAACATGTAATGGAATATAGTTCATTATTGCCTCCTAAAACCATCAATATTATATAGGAAAAATAGATAAAAGAGTATTATAAATACTCTAGATATTGAAAAATTAATTAATTATTGGAGGTAAAAAATCTTTTAAATATCGCACTTACAAATAAATGAAAAAAAGTGAAAATAATTGTTGAATTATTGATTTAATACCTATATAATCGATATTGGTTGAAAAAAGGGGTGAAACAAATGCCAAAAACAGTCGTTAAAGAAAACGAATCATTAGATGACGCATTACGCAGATTCAAGAGACAAGTTAACAAAGCTGGAACCCTTCAAGAAGCAAGAAAACGCGAATTCTATTTAAAGCCAGGTATGAAGAGAAAACTCAAATCAGAAATGGCTCGTAGAAATCATTATTAATTCTATGAAGTAAATAAGGTGAACCTTCGGGTTCACTTTTTTTATGCAGTTAGAGTTAACTCTTACTAAACTTTTAGTTTAAAATCTTTAAATTGTTTAATTTTTTATTGAAGTGAGAATAACACTTGATTATAATTCTTTCGTTAGGTTTAGAATTGCTAAACTTATTTGTTAAAATCTTTAAACTTTTAAGAAGGTGATTTGATGAAAATAGGCAAGAAAATTAAAGAGCTTAGAACGTTATATAATTTAACGCAAGAAGAACTCGCTGATCGTACTGATTTAACAAAAGGTTATATCTCACAACTTGAAAACGACTTAACAGAACCAAGCATTTCAACTTTAGTTGATATTGTTAATGCTTTAGGAACAAATCTAAGTGATTTTTTCTCAGAGCAATCATCTGATCAAATAGTTTTTTCTTCTAATGATTATATTGAAAAAGACTATGATGGTTACAAAGTTACTTGGTTAGTTAATAACGCTCAAAAGAATGAGATGGAACCAATTTTAGTTTCAATTTATCCTCATAGTGAAACTGATATTGATTATCCTCATGAAGGACAAGAATTTGGCTATGTCTTAGAAGGAGAAATTATCCTTTGCATCGATAGCAAGAAAATCAAAGTTAAAAAAGGGGAAACGTTCTATTTTAATAGTTCGAAAAATCATAACATTAAAAATGTTAAAGATAAAATCGCAAAAGTTATTTGGGTTTCTAGCCCTCCTAACTTTTAAATAAGCATTATTGAATGAATAAGGAGAAAAGGAAAATGGCAAACAATGATATTATTCTAGAATTAAAAAATGTTAATAAAGTTTTTGATGATTCATATGCAGTTGAAAACTTTAACCTTTTTGTTAAAAAAGGTGAATTTGTTACTTTCTTAGGCCCTTCTGGATGTGGTAAAACAACTACATTGAGAATGATTGGTGGTTTTGAAGTACCTACTAGCGGTCAAATTTTATTGAATGGAGAAGATATCGCTCAACTCCCTCCATATAAAAGACCTTTAAACACAGTCTTCCAAAGATATGCATTATTCCCTCATTTAGATGTATATGACAATATTGCATTTGGAATTAAGTTAAAGAAAATCCCTTATGAAGTAACTAATAAAAAAGGTGAAAAAGTTACTAAATTTAGACACTATACTCGTGACGAGATAGACGCAAAAGTTATTAAGGCTTTAAAGATTGTTGACCTTGAACAATTTGAAAATCGTAATGTTACAACTTTATCTGGTGGTCAACAACAAAGAGTCGCGATCGCTAGAGCGATTGTTAACGAACCTGAAATCTTACTTCTTGATGAACCTTTAGGCGCACTTGATTTAAAGATGAGAAAAGAAATGCAATTAGAATTAAAAGAAATGCATCGTAAATTAGGTATCACATTTATCTATGTTACTCATGACCAAGAAGAAGCTTTAACAATGTCTGATACTATCGTTGTTATGAAAGATGGTCAAATCCAACAAATTGGTACTCCAATGGATATTTATAATGAACCTAAAAATGCTTTCGTTGCAGACTTTATCGGTGAATCAAATATTTATTTAGGTACAATGATTGGAACTAAGAAAGTTAGATTCTTAGGCGCAAACTGGGATTGTATTGATGATTTCCCTAAAAATGAAAAAGTTGATGTCGTTGTTAGACCTGAAGATATTACAATCAATCCTAAAGGACAAGGCGTTATCGATGCAAAAATTGTTAATAAAATCTTCAAAGGTATCCATTATCAATTCACTGCGATGGTTGGTAATTATGAAGTTGAAATTCAATCAACAATCGATCATCCAGTCGGAGAAGAAATTTCTTTAACTATCGAACCAAGTTTAATTCAAATTATGACAAGAGAATTTGTTTCTAACGTTTATGAAGATGCTTATATCAATAAAAATAACCAAGTAGTATTCGCTGGCGCAAGCTGGGATTGCGATGTTACTACTTTATTAGAAGGATCACATTTAGATGAAGAAGGTTATTTAGTTTCTAAAGATGGATCTAAAAAATATGATTTAAATGATTTAGATGTCGTTGCAGAAGTTGAAATGGGTGATATTGAAATTTCTGATAACTTAGAAGAAGGTAATATTAATGGTAATATTATCCAAATGGTTTGGAAAGGCGACCATTATCAATTAATTGTAAGAACAGAAGATGAAGAAGACTTTGTAGTTGATACAGAATGGACATGGAATGAAAACGATACTGTTAGTGTCAAAATTGATTCTAGCAAGATTAAATTAAAACTAAAGGCGGATTTATCTAAGTATGAAATTTAAGAGAAAATATTTATCAATTCCATACGTATTATTCTTAGTTTTATTCGTAGTAGTTCCTGTATTATTTATCGTTTATTATGCATTCACTAATAAAGGTGGATCATTCTCATTTGATAATTTAACAAAATTCTTTTCAGATTCTTCCAATATCAATGTTTTATTAATTTCTTTATCTTACGCGATTATTAATACTGTTATTTGCTTAATTATTGGCTATCCTTTAGCGATGGTTTTAGCGAATAAAAAATATAATAAATCCGCGGTTATTGTCATGATGTTTATTATGCCTATGTGGATTAACTTCGTCATTAGAACATCGGCGACAAGAGATGTTTTAAACTGGATAGGTATTTCTACTGGTTCTAATTCAACATTAACAACAATTATTGGTTTAGTTTATAACTATTTACCATTTACTATTTTACCTTTATATACAACAATGCTTAAAATGGATCGTTCTCAAATCGAAGCAAGTAAAGATTTAGGCGCAAACTCATTTCAAACATTTTTTAAGGTAATTATCCCAATGACTATGCCTGGAATTGTTTCCGCGGCAACAATGGTCTTTATGCCTACTTTATCAAGTTATGTTATTTCTGATATTTTATCTGAATATAACGTTGTCTTATTCGGTAGCTATATTGACTTATATTTCAATCAAGCTGATTGGAACTTTGGTTCATTTATGGCTTTAATCATGCTTTTATTAATCGGATTAAGCGTCTTTATCCAAAGAAAATTCTCAAAAGATGATGGAGGTAGAAGATCTATATGGTAGAAAATGTTACTAGCAAAAAAGTAAATCCTTTTGTTAAGATTAAAAACTTCTTTATTGATCCTAAAACTCATAAAGTATCAAAAGAGAATGTTACTAAAGTACTTGCAAAATTCTATATGTACTTTATCTTACTATTAATGTATGCACCTATTATCATTTTAATGATTTTTTCATTTACAGAATCAGATGAATTAGGCTGGACTGGCTTTAGTTTTGGATTATATTCAAAATTATTCCAAAATACAAAATTAATGACTGCCGTTGGTAATACATTATTAATCGCAGTTGTTTCTGCAATCGTATCAACAATTTTAGGTACATTAGGGGCTATTGGTACTTTCTATGCTTCTAGAAAATATAAAAAGACTGTTGAAACAATGACTCAACTTCCTGTTGTTAATGCGGAAATTGTTATGGCATTATCTCTTGCAGTTGTCTTTAAAACACTTAATACAAGTTATACATTCTTTACTTTATTAATTGGTCATGTTGTTTTAACTGTTGCATTTGTTTATTTAAACGTTAAACCTAAATTGGCTCAAATGGATCCAAATACTTATGAAGCTGCACTTGATTTAGGTGCAACACCAATGCAAGGTTTATTTAAAGTAATCTTACCAGAAATTCTTCCTGGTATTTTATCTGGTTTCTTAATTTCTGTTACATTATCTTTAGATGACTTTGTTATTACTCAATATTTAAAAGAACCATCTTTTGAAACTATTTCTACATATATTCAAAAGATTGTTACAAAACACCCAATTCCAGCTGAAGTTAGAGCGTTAACAACTCTTATTTTCTTAGTTGTACTAGCTTTCGTTATTGGAATTACTGTTTATAACAATAAAAAAGCGAATAAAATCGCAAAAGCAAGGAGAAAGTAATTATGAAAAAGAATTTATTAATTGCTACTTCAATTATTGCTTTATTATCAAGTAGTGTCGCACTTAACCAAAATAAAGTTACTTCAGTTAAAGCTGAAGAAGTTACAGATAAATTTAATGGTCAAACATTAACTATTTATAACTGTGAAGATTATATTTCTCAAGGTGAAGATGATTCTCGTGATTTAATCGGTGAATTTGAAAAAATGTATGGAGTAAAAGTTAATTATTATACATATGATACTAACGAAACTATGTATAACCAATTTACATTACAAAAAGAAGGAACTTATGATTTAATTTGTACTTCTGATTACATGCTTCAAAAAATGATCAAAAACAATTTAGTTGATCCATTAGAAGATAAAGAAACTAACATTCCTAATTATTATGATTATGTTTCTCCTACCTTACAATCTAAGTTAGAAGATATGAAAGTAAGCGTCAATGGACAAGAAACTGATTTAAGTAAATATGCCGTTGGTTACATGTGGGGTACATTAGGTATTATTTATGACCCAAGTGTCAATGATGGACAAATTCAAGATGATATTATGAGCTGGGATGTTTTATGGAATAGTGATTACAAAGATTTAATTTCCATTAAAAACTCCATGCGTGATACATTCGTTGTTGGTTTAATGCATTATTATTCAAAAGATGAAAACTTTAAAAGAGTCATGGATGAATATTTAAATAATCCTTCGGAAGAATCATATGAAGCTTATAATGCTTTAGTTCAAGATATTTTTGATTTTAAACTTGATGGATCAGAATCAAGCAATAATGAAAATAACGCAAAAATTGAAAATGTTAAAAATGAATTAATTTCTTTAAAATCTAACATCTTTGGTTTTGAAGTTGATTCAGGTAAAAACGATATTATTACTGGTAAAATTAAAATCAATACTGCTTGGAGTGGTGATGCTGTTTATTCCATGCAAACTGCTATGGAAGAATATGGCAAAGTATTAGAATATAAAGTTCCTAACGATGGAGGAAACATCTGGTATGATGGATGGGTTACTCCAAAAGGAGCGAATAAAGAACTCGCTTATTTATTCTTAGATTTCTTATCAGATCCTTCTTCTGCCGCGGACAATATGGATTATATTGGTTATACTCCATTTGTTGTCGGTGATGATATTTATAATTTAGTTTCTTATAATTATGGTGCAGGAAGTTTTGATCCATATGCAACATATTATAGTGGTAGTTATGTTTATTATAATGATGAATTATATATGTGTAAAAAAGATACAGAAGAAGGCATTCTACCTACCAATAAAGAATATTTTGAATCAGAAGAATATGATGAAGAATATGCTTATGCTGAAGGAGATATGGTTTCTTATAATGGGAAATTTTATAACTGCTTAGAAGATGATCAAGTCAATACATTGACAGTTGATGAAGAAGGTAATTCTACTTCTACTTCTTGGGAAGAAAATGTTGGTTATGATTTAACTCACTTATTTGAAGGATCTTTCCAAGATGAAGAAAGAAGTGCGATTATTTATCCTTTCTTAGGCTCTGAAAACCAATTAGAAACTCAATATCCAAGTGATGAAATTATCGCTCGCTGCGCAATTATGAATGACTTTGGTGATTATAACGATGCAGTAGTTATTATGTGGGGCCAAGTTAAAGCATATACTAATATGACTCCTATTTATGTTTTCTTATCAGTGGTGGCTTTAATCGCAATTGGATCATTTACATATTTCACAATTAAAAGAAATCTTTCCGCACATTATAAACGTAATGCGATGAAGAAAGAACAAAGTAAATAATTTAAAATCTTAGGTTCAGCTATATGAATCTAAGATTTTTTTGTTATAACGCTTATTTTTTGTAAGAAAAAGCCCTTATTCTACTATCTGTAGAGGATTATTCTTTTATTGGTAGAATAAGGAAAAATAATTCTATTTTAGAGAAATTTAACAATAGATATCAAAATGTAAAATTTTTTTGTAATTTATATTCAAATCTATATAATATAAACTACGCATTATCCATTTTTGGCGTAGGAGGAATATATGAATAAACAAATAATCCCATTGGTATTTACAATTGATGATAATTATGCAAAGTTTTTATCTATTACTTTAACTTCAATTTTAGCCCATGCTTCTAAAGATAAATTCTATAAATTTTATGTTTTTAATCCAGGCTTACATTATGATTCAATTGAAACATTGAATAAATTTAATACAGATATTTCATCAGTAGAATATGTTGATGTTGCTTTAAAAGCTCAAACAATGGTCGAAGATTTACCAATTAGAGATTATTATTCTCGTGCGATTTATTATCGTATCTTTACTCAAAGTTTATTACCTCAACACGACAAAGTCTTATATATGGATTCAGATATTGTAGTTTTAGATGATATTGCAAAATTATTTAATACTGATATTGGTGATAACTTTATTGGAGCAGTACCTGATTATGCAGTATCGATTATTCCTGAATTTATTTTATATGTTGAAGAAGCTTTAGATATTGAACATTATAAATATTTTAACTCTGGTGTTATGTTAATGAATTTAAAGAAATTTAGACAAGTAAATTTGGAAAAACAATTCATTGATACTTTAAATAAATTTAAATTTGATGTTGCACCAGATCAAGATTGTTTAAATGTCTTATGTAAAAATCATGTTTATTATTTAGATACAACTTGGAATAAAATGCCTTTAGGTGAAGATTATAAACCTCGTTTAGTCCATTACAATCTAACATTCAAACCATGGAAATATGATAACATCATGTATGAAGAATATTTCTGGGATTTTGCTTCGAAAGCTGGAGTTTTAAAAGATGTAAAAGAAATTAGAGAATCATTTACTGAAGCGATGGCAAAAAGAGATTTAGAAGGTGGAGAATTATTAAAACAAAAATGTATTATTGAAGCTCAATCTTATTATAATTATCGCCGTATTACTCATAGAGAAAATTCATTTGTATATGATCTATATGCAAGAGTGAGAATATTAATTAGAAAATTCACAAAAAAACATGCTTAAGGATTAAAAGTCACTTTGTTAAGTGGCTTTTTGCTTTCTTAGAAAAAATTGGATATTTTCAAAATAGAACAAATATAGTATAATTAATAAGTGTTTCAATTAAGGAGAAATGAATTATGAGAATGGTTGATATTATTATCAAAAAAAGAGAAAAACAAGCTTTAAGTAAAGAAGAAATTGATTTCTTTATTAAAGGCTATACAGATGGAAGTATTCCAGATTATCAAGCTTCTGCTTTAGCGATGGCAATTTGTTTTAATGGCATGAATAAAAAAGAAATTGGCTATTTAACAAATGCGATGTTATATTCAGGTGATACCATCGATTTAAGCATGATTAAAGGCAAAAAGGTTGATAAACATTCAACTGGTGGCGTTGGTGATAAAACATCTTTAGTTTTAGGACCAATTGTTGCTTCTTGTGGTGTTAATGTTGCGAAAATGTCAGGAAGAGGACTTGGCCATACTGGTGGAACTTTAGATAAATTAGAATCAATTCCTGGAGTAAGTGTTGCGATTGAAAAAGATCGTTTTATTAAACAAGTTCAAGATATTGGTATTGCCATTGTTGGTCAAACTGGAACTTTAGTTCCTGCCGATAAAAAATTATATGCTTTAAGAGATGTTACAGGTACTGTTGAATCAATTCCTTTAATAGCTTCTTCTATTATGTCTAAAAAATTAGCTTCAGGTAGTGATACTATCCTATTAGATGTTAAATTTGGTTCAGGTGCATTTATGAAAGATATTGATTCTGCTAGAGAACTTGCTAGAACCATGGTTGATATCGGCGATGAATTACACCGTGATACTAGAGCGATTTTAACTGATATGTCTCAACCTTTAGGTAAAGCTATTGGTAATTCATTAGAAGTTATTGAAGCTATTAATACTTTAAATGGACATGGTCCTTCTGATTTAGTTGAATTATGTATTAACGCTGGTGCCATTATGCTTTTACAAGCAGGTAAAACAACTTCAAAAGAAGAAGGTATTGCTTTATTAAAACAAAAAATTGAATCAAAAGAAGCATTAGATAAACTCGCTGCATTAGTAGAAGCTCAAGGTGGCGATAAATCTTATATTTACCATCCAGAAAAATTTGAAAAGGCAAAACATATCGTTGAATTAAAATCAACTCGTAGTGGTTATGTCACTGAAATTAACGCACTTGAAATTGGTGTTGCTGCGATGAAATTAGGCGCAGGAAGAGCAACTAAAGAAGACAAGATTGATTTTGCAAGCGGTATTGTATTAAATAAGAAAGTTGGCGAATATGTTGAAGTTGGTGAAACTTTATGTAGCCTTTATACCAACATTGATAAATTTGATGATGTAATGGTTGAAGCAGAAATGGCTTTCAAACTTTCTAAAGATCCTATTGATATCGCTCCTATCATTCATGAAGTAGTTGAATAATATGGATAAATATCAAGAATTAAATCAAATTATAAAAAATTCTAATAATGTGGTCTTCTTTGGAGGGGCAGGGGTTTCAACTGCTTCAGGAATTAAAGATTTCCGTTCCAAAGATGGCCTTTATCATGTTAAATCAACATATGGTCAACCATATGAAGTAATGTTATCTAGAAGTTATTATGATGCGCATACTGATAAGTTTTTTGACTTTTATAAAAAGATTATGATTAATCAAGAAGCAAAACCTAATTTGGCACATATTATTTTAGCTAATTATGAAAAAGACCATAATTTAACAATTATTACTCAAAATATTGATGGTTTACATCAAGAAGCTGGTTCTAAAAATGTTATTGAACTTCATGGATCAGTAATGAGAAATTATTGTCAAAAATGCCATAAGTTTTATTCTTTAGATGAAATGTTAAATATGGGTGATATTCCTACTTGTTTATGTGGTGGAGTAATTAAACCTGATGTTGTTCTATATGAAGAACCTTTAGATGAATCTTCAATTTATTCGGCAGTTAAAGCAATATCTGCTGCAGATGTATTGATTGTAGGAGGTACCTCTTTAGCGGTTTATCCTGCCGCGAGTTATATTCAATATTTTAATGGTAGTACATTAGTAATTATCAATAAAGATCCTACTCCTGCAGATGGAAGCGCCAATTACGTATTCCATGAAGATATTGGTAGAGTATTGGAAAAGATTTTAAAATTCTGAGCCTGAAACTAGGCTCTTTTCTTTTGAAAATTTATTATGATAAATTAGATATTACTTAAAATAAGGGTTTAATTTAATTTTTTATCGACATTGATGGTATTTTAGAAGTGATAAATGTAGAAAATAGATAAAATCTTCTTTATTGATTATAATTTATAATTATAATATTAAAGGGAGATTTTTTAATATGCGCGTTGTTTTACAAGTGGTTCAAAATGCTTCAGTTACAATTGATAACAAATTATATTCTTCTATTAACGAAGGATTTTTATTGTTAGTTGGTTTTACCCAAGGTGACAATGAGGAAGTTATTAAAAAAGTAATTGATAAAATTATTTCTTTAAGAATCTTTATGGATGAAAATGGTAAAACTAATTTAGCGTTTTTAGATTTTAAAAGAGAAATATTATGTGTTTCTCAATTTACTCTATATGCGGATGTTAAAAAAGGAAGAAGACCAAGCTTTGTTAAAGCATTAGGACATCAAGAAGCTTCTGCACTATATGATTACACATTATCATATATTAGAAGTTTGAACATTGATTGTAAACAAGGTGTCTTTGGAGCTGATATGAAAGTTAATTTATTAAATGATGGGCCTTTTACACTCATCATCGATAGCGAGGATTTATGATATGGAAAAAAAGAAAGTAATGGTAGGTTTATCTGGCGGAGTTGATTCTGCAGTTGCAGCTTATTTATTAATCAAACAAGGATATGAAGTTTCTGGTGGTTTTATGAGAAACTGGGATGCCATCGCTAATGGTGATTTTTTAGGTAATCCTACTTTAAATGATTCTCAATGCCCACAAGAAAAAGATTATGAAGATGCTTTAAAAGTCGCAGATAAATTAGGTATTAAGTTATATCGTATCGATTTTGTTAAAGAATATTGGGATAACGTTTTTAAATATTTCTTAGATGAATATAAATTAGGTAGAACACCTAATCCTGATATCTTTTGCAATAAATATATCAAGTTTGATAAATTCTTAGATTTCGCTATGAAGGAAGGATTTGATTTTATTGCCACAGGACATTATGCAAAAAGAGTTGATTTACCTAATGGTCGAGTCGAAATGCATAAATGCTTTGATCAAAATAAAGATCAAACTTATTTCTTATCACAAGTCAATGAATATCAATTATCAAAATGCTTATTTCCTTTAAGCGATATTGATAAAACTGAAGTTAGAAAAATTGCTTCTGAATTAGGTTTAGAAGTCGCTACTAAAAAAGATTCTACCGGCGTATGTTTTATCGGTGAAAGAAACTTTAAACAATTCTTAAACAATTATTTGCCTAGTAAGAAAGGTAATATTGTTGATATTGTTTCAAATTCAATTGTTGGTCATCACGATGGAGTTTTATATTATACTCTTGGTCAAAGAAGAGGACTAGGTATTGGTGGTATTAAAGGCATTGATCCAAAATCATGGTTTGTTGTTGGTAAAAACGTTCAAAAGAATATTTTATATGTCGCTCAAGGCGATGAAAATGAATATTTAAATTCTGATGTTGCGATTATTAAAATGATTAACTGGACATCTGAAGAAAGACCTACTTCTTCCATGCATGTTGGTGTTAAATTTAGATATAGACAACAAGATCAAGGTTGCACACTAGAATTTATTGATGAAGATACAATTAAATTAACATACGATGAACCATATAAAGCAGTTACTCCAGGTCAAGCGGCAGTTTTCTATGATGGAAGCTTATGTTTAGGTGGAGGTATCATTGATAAAATTTTCTATAAAGGAAAAGAAAAGATGGTATATAATTATGAACCAAATAAAGATTAATTTAGTCGATGATCAATATCCTAATGAAGGAATTACTCATACTAGAAATATCGCAAGAGCCATCGTTTTAGATGAAAACAATAAAGTAATTATTTTAAAAATATATGGACAAGATTTTTTCGGATTAAGAGATTATATCGAAACTTCTGGTGGAGGAGTCGATGAAAATGAAACTCCTGAAGTTGCCGTATTAAGAGAACTTGATGAAGAAATAGGTTATAAATGTGAAATCATTACTAAAATTGGGATAGTAGATGATTATTATAATCTTTTAAAAAGACATAATATAAATCATTATTATTTAGTAAAAACAATATCTAAAACTCATATTCATCATGAATCAAAAGGTGATGGATATATAAACGATATCTTACATTTAGATATTGATGAAGTAATAAAAAAATACCAAGGATTGAATAATGAAGGTATTGCAAAATTAGTAAAAGAAAGAGAACTTCCTATCGCTATTAAAGCAAAAGAAATAATGGAAGAATTAAAAATAATTTAAGGAGAGTTATGAAAGTAAGTTTAGTATCACTTGGATGTAGCAAAAACTTAGTTGATTCAGAAATGATTTTATCATTGATGAGAAGAAATAAGTTTGAAATTACATTAGATGTCAATGAAGCAGATGTCATCATTGTAAATACATGCGGATTTATCAATGCTTCAAAACAAGAATCAATCAATAAGATTATTGAAATGGGTAAATTAAATAAGACATTGATTGTTACAGGATGTTTAGTAAAACGTTATAAAGAAGAATTAGAAAAAGAATTACCAGAAGTTGATTTATTCATCGGTATTGATGAATATGATAAGATTGCAGAATTAATCGGTAATTTATTAAATAAGAAAGCATTAGATGGTTATTTAGATTTATCTAAACGTGTTTTATCCACCGCCTCTTATAGCGCTTATTTAAAAATATCTGAAGGTTGTAATAACTGCTGCACTTATTGCGCGATTCCATTAATCAGAGGTAGATTTAGAAGTGTACCTTTAGAAGATTTAATCGCTCAAGCTAATATGATTAAAGACCAAGGAGTTGAAGAATTAATCGTTATTTCTCAAGATACAACTCGTTATGGTTCTGATATTGGTAAATATGACATTGTTACATTATTAACAGAATTATTAAAGATTAAAGAATTTAAATATATTCGTTTATTATATCTATATCCAGATGAAATATCTGATGAATTAATTGAATTAATGGGTAAAGAACCTCGTTTAACTCCTTATTTTGATATACCTATTCAACATAGCTCATCAAAAGTATTAAAAGCGATGAATAGAAGAGGAGATAAAGAATTATTAACTTCTTTATTCAATAAGATTAAAAATAAAGTTCCTAATGCTATTTTAAGAACTACTTTAATTGTTGGTTTCCCTGGGGAAACAGATCAAGATTTCAACGAATTAGTCGATTTTGTTAAAGAGATGAAATTCGATCATTTAGGTGCATTTACTTATTCTAGAGAAGATGGAACAGCTTCTTATAATTTTGATAACCAAGTCGATGAAGAAGTTAAAATTGCACGTTACAATGAAATTATGAGAATTCAAAAACATATCTCATTAATGCAAAATAAAAAACAAATTGGAACTATCCATACTGGTATTGTCTTAAGCTATGATTATGAATCAAATACATATTCATTAAGAAGCCATTGGAATGCACCAGATGATATCGATGGAGAAATTATTTTTACTAGCGATGAATCCTTATCAGAAGGACAAATTGTTAAAGTAAAAATTACTTCTTGTGACCACTATAATCTTTATGGTGAAATCGTCAAATAACTAAAAAACAATTGACATAAAGCTTATTTATATCTATTATAAATAAGCCAGTTGCCCCCTTAGTTAAATGGTATAACAGATCCATGGTAAGGATCCGTCGCTAGTTCGATTCTGGCAGGGGGCACCATTAACTTATGAAACTAAGGACTAATAGAAATATCAGTCCTTTTTTTTATTCTATTTAACTACAAAGATAACAAATAATCTTTGTTTTATTGACATATAATTATTATATTGATTTAAAATTGTTATAATTCTTGACGACCTTTAATTTTATATTTATCACCAAAAATATACTATTTTTTTGGAGATAATTAATGCGTTTTGGTGATATTTGATAATATTAAAAAAATTACTGACTTTAAAGTGACATTTATGCTTGTAGAAGAATGGTCTTAAAAGGATGAAATATATTTTAAAATGAATAAGATATATCTTTAGTAGAATCAACATATCATCTTTTTATATATACAATGATTTTATTTAATTGAGTTATATTAATGGAAAATTTCTTCATAAAACAAACTATAAAAGACAATAAAAGTTTAATTTTTAATAAACGAATTTTATCTAACACGTATACATATTATTTTTATTTATAAAAATTTTTCTAGATTTATTTATTAACCTATGATAGACTTTTGAAAGAAAAATATCTTAGATAGATATTTCGGGGGAATTAAAATGAGGGGCTTATTTAATTTAAAAAGTTTAACAACTAATCAAATAAATGACGTTCTTTCTTTGGCATTCAAGTTCAAGAGTGGCTTTTCTATTTCCTATTCAGGAATTAGATTTGCCACTCTTTTTTTTGAGAACTCAACAAGAACTCATAATTCATTCGTTATGGCAATGAATAAACTTGGTATTGGAGTTAACGATATCAATGTTTCTACTTCAAGTGTATCTAAAGGTGAAACTTTATATGATACGGTCAAAACATTAGAAGCGATTGGCTATGATGGAGTTGTTATTAGACATAAACAAAATGAATATTATAATGAATTAGAAAATATTAATATTCCTATTTTTAATGCTGGTGATGGATCTGGAAGCCATCCTACTCAAAGCTTATTAGATTTAATGACTATCAAAGAAGAATTTGGTCATTTTGAAGGTCTTAAATGCTGCATTATTGGTGATATAGTTCATTCAAGAGTCGCTCATACTAATGTTGAAATTATGACTCGTTTAGGAATGGATGTTTCTATTGCAGGACCTGACGAATTCTTAGATGATTCTGCTAAAGTTATTTCGATGGAAGAAGCTATTAATACTTGCGATATAATTATGCTTTTAAGAGTTCAATTTGAACGCGATGCAAAATTATCTATCACTAGTGAACAATATTTAGAAAAATATGGTTTAACTATGGATAAGGTTAATAAGATGAAAGACAAAGCTATCATCATGCACCCAGCTCCAGTTAATAGGGGAATAGAAATAGCAGATGATGTCGTAGAATGTGAAAAAAGTAGAATATTTACTCAAATGACTAATGGAGTATATGTCAGAATGGCAGTTATCTCCAAAGTATTGGATAAGGAAATTTAATATGTTACTTAAGAATGGATATATTAGAGATGGAGTAAATTTAATTAAGAAAGATATCTTAATTGAAGATGGTGTAATTGTAAAAATTGAAGATAATATTGAAGGTGAAGGCATTGATTTAAAAGGTGCTTATATTTGTCCTTCATTTACTGATTTACATGTTCATTTCCGCGAACCTGGATATGAAAATAAAGAAACGATTAAAACTGGTTCTTTATCTGCTGCCAAAGGTGGTTATACAACAGTTTTCTTAATGCCTAATTTAAAACCATGTCCAGATTCAGTTACTAATCTAAAAAAAGAATTAGAAATAATTAAGCGCGATTCAATTATTGAAGCTATTCCTTATGCAAGTGTTAGTAAAAATGAAGAAGGAAAAGTTATTTCTGATATTGATGAATTAAAAGAATATACAATTTATTTCTCTGATGATGGAGTTGGAGTAAATAATATGGAAGTATTGGATAAAGCATTAGAAAAAATCGCTAAATATAATTTATTCATTGCTTCTCATGCTGAAGATGATATCAATTCTAAAATGCCTGAAGGTGAATATAAAGCAGTAAAAAGAGAAATAGAACATGCGATAAAATCAAAATCTAGATATCATTTCTGCCACATGTCTACTAAAGAATCATTTGAATATATTAAAGAAGCACAAACCAAAGGTTATCCTATAACTTGTGAAGTGACTCCTCATCATCTTTTCTTAAGCGAAGATATGATTAAAGGTAATCCTACTTTTAAAATGAATCCTCCTTTAAGAAGCAAAGAAAATATGATTGCTACTCAACAAGCTTTATTAAATGGAGTGGCAAGTGTGATCGCTACTGACCATGCACCACATAGTAAAGAAGACAAAGATAAAGAATATGATAAAGCAAGTAATGGTATTATTGGTTTAGAAACAGCAGCACCTTTAGTTTATACATATTTAATTAAAACTAATAAAGCAACTTATTTAGATTTTGAAAACTGGATGAGTAATAACCCTCGTAAATTAGCATCATTAAAACCTCATTTAATTAAAGTAGGTGAAAAAGCTAATTTGGCGATTTTAGATATAAATAATGAACATATTTATAAAGAAGAAGAAATCTTATCAAAAGGTAAAAATTCACCTTTTATTGGTTATAAATTATTCGGCTTTAATATTATGACTATTTATAATGGAAAGATTGTTTATAAAAAGGAGAACTTTGATGAATAGAAAATTAGTACTTGAAAATGGCTGTGTATTTGAAGGTTATGGATTTGGTTCCAAAGATAAACGCATTGGAGAAATAGTTTTTAATACTTCGATGGTTGGCTATCAAGAAATCTTATCAGATCCTTCTTATTGTGATCAAATCGTTGTTATGTCTTATCCTTTAATTGGTAATTATGGTTTAACTAGTGAAGATTATGAATCAAATTCTGTTTATATGGCTGGATTTGTTGTTCATGAATATAATGATTTACCTTCTAATTTCCGTTATACGGAAACTTTAGGAGAGAAGATGGAAGAATATCATGCCGCAGGTATCAGTGGAATTGATACTAGAGAATTAGTTAGAATCATTAGAGATAATGGTTCAATGAAAGCGATGATTGTTGATATTGATGTTCCTACTGATGAATGTATTAAAGAATTAAAAGAAACAATCATGGATAGAAACCAAGTTGAAAAAGTTTCTTCTAAAAAAGTATGGTATTCACGTTGTCCTAATCCTTTATATAATGTTGTTGCCATCGACTGCGGATGTAAATTAAACATCATCAGAATGTTAAATTCATATAAATGTAATGTTGTCGTTGTTCCTTATAATACGAGCAAAGAAGATATTTTAAAATATAAACCTGATGGCTTATTTATTTCAAATGGCCCAGGTGATCCTGAAGATGTAACTCCAGTTATTGAAAATATTAAAGCGTTAAAAGGTAAATTACCAATGCTTGGAATTTGTTTAGGACATCAAATGATTGGTCTAGCTTATGGGGCTAAAACCTATAAGATGAAATTTGGCCATCGTGGGGCCAATCACCCAGTCAAAGATTTATCTACTGGAAAGATTGAAATTACTTCTCAAAACCATTCCTTCGCATTAGATAAAGATAGTCTAGTTAATACTGGTTTAAGTTTAACTCATGTCAATGTTTTAGATAATGAAGCAGAAGGGGTTGAAGATAAAGAAAATAAAATCATTGCAGTTCAATATCATCCTGAAAGTGCTGCAGGACCTGAAGATTCACGTTATATCTTCGAACGTTTTGTTAAAAATATGTCATTGAATAAGGAAGGTAAATAATATGCCAAAAAGAACTGATATTAAAAAAGTAATGATCATTGGTAGCGGCCCTATTATTATTGGCCAAGGGGCTGAATTTGATTATGCTGGTACTCAAGCTTGTTTAGCGATTAAAGAAGAAGGCTATGAAACAGTATTGGTCAATTCTAATCCTGCCACTATTATGACTGATACTAAGATCGCTGATAAGGTTTATATGGAACCTTTAGATTTAGAAAATGTCGCAAAAATTATTCGTTTAGAAAGACCTGATGGAATCATTTGTTCTATCGGTGGTCAAACAGGTCTTAATTTAGGAATGAAATTATATAAAAATGGAATTCTCGATGAATGCCAAACTAAATTACTTGGTACAAGTTATGAAGCAATTAAAAAGGCCGAAGATCGTTTAGAATTTAAAAATCTCTGTGAAGAAATTGGTGAACCTGTTTTACCATCTTTCAATTGCCATACTTTAAAAGAAGCTTTAGATGCTGCTCATGAAATTGGTTATCCTGTCATTTTACGCCCTGCCTTTACGCTTGGAGGTACTGGAGGAGGATTTGCCGATAATGATGAAGAGATGGAGATTTTATGTAAAAACGCCCTTAAATTATCTCCAGTCGGTGAAGTATTAGTCGAAAAATCTATTAAGGGTTATAAAGAAATCGAATACGAAGTACTTCGTGATAGTTTAGATACTGCCATTGTCGTTTGTAATATGGAAAATGTTGATCCTGTTGGTATCCATACAGGTGATTCAATAGTTGTGGCTCCTAGCCAAACTTTAACTAATAAAGAATATCAAATGTTAAGAAACTCCGCTTTAAAGATTATTAGAGCTTTAAAGATTGAAGGTGGATGTAATGTTCAATTTTCTTTAGATCCATATTCTTTCCAATATTATGTTATTGAAGTTAATCCTCGTGTATCTCGTTCTTCTGCTTTAGCTTCTAAAGCAAGCGGTTATCCTATCGCGAGAGTTTCTGCAAAAATTGCTTTAGGTTTAACTTTAGATGAAATTCAAATTGCTTCAACACCTGCAAGTTTTGAACCTACACTTGATTATGTTGTTACTAAAGTTCCTAGATTCCCATTTGATAAATTCGCAGATGCTAAAAGAAGCTTATCAACTCAAATGAAGGCTACTGGTGAAGTAATGTCTTTAGGTAGAACCATTGAAGAATCTTTATTAAAAGCTTTAAGAAGTTTAGAAATAAAAGTAAGCCATCTAGAATTAGATAAATTTAAAAATTTAAACGTTAATGAATTAATCGATATTATTAAACAACATACAGATGAAAGAATATTTGCCATTGCTGAAGCTTTTAGAAAAGGTGTCACAATTGATGAAATTTATTTCATTACTAAAATAGATCGTTTCTTCTTAGAAAAATATTACCATATCATTGAAATTGAAAATAAATTAAAGAATAATCCATTTTCTAAAGAATTATTTATTGAAGCAAAGAAATTTGGCTTTTCAGATGAATATTTAGGTAAGATTTATCATAAATCAAAAGTAGATATTTACAAATATCGTAAAGAGAATAATATCTATCCAGTTTATAAAATGATTGATACATGCGCGAGTGAATTTAATTCTTACATTCCTTATTTCTATTCAACTTATGAACATGAAAATGAATCAATAAGAAGTGATAAGAAGAAAATTATCGTTCTAGGTAGTGGTCCTATTAGAATTGGACAAGGTGTTGAATTTGATTATTCAACTACTCATGCCATCTGGGCATTACAAAAAGAAGGCTATGAAGCGATTGTTATTAATAATAACCCAGAAACAGTTTCAACTGACTATATCTTATCGGATAAATTATATTTTGAACCATTAACTATTGAAGATGTTATGAACGTAGTAGATTTTGAAAAACCTTATGGTGTTATTGTAACTCTTGGTGGTCAAACTCCAATTAATCTTGCTTCTACTTTAGCTTCTTTAGGAGTTAATATTATTGGTTCAAGTGTTGAAGCGATTGATAAGGCTGAAGACCGCGATAAATTTGAAATTGAAATGGAAAAAATTAACATTCCTCTTCCAAAAGGTTATGCCGTTAATAATAAAATCGATGGATTAAATGCTGCGAAAAGTATAGGTTATCCAGTATTGGTCAGACCTTCATTTGTTCTTGGTGGACGAATGATGAGAATCATCCAAGATGAAAATACATTAGATAAATTTATTGATGAAGTTCTTGAATTTGATAACGAACACCCAGTCTTAATTGATAAATATATTTATGGTGTTGAATGTGAAGTAGATGCGATTTGTGATGGAAAAGATGTCTTTATTCCTGGCATTATGCAGTTAATTGAAAGAACTGGTGTTCATTCAGGTGACTCGATGAGCGTTTATCCTCCATTTTCATTAAGCGAAGAAGTTAAAAAGACTATTGTTGATTATACAACTCGTATTGGTAAAGCCTTAGAAATGAAAGGTTTATTCAATATTCAATTCATTGTTAAAGATAATAAAGATGTTTCCATTATTGAAGTAAACCCTCGTTCTTCAAGAACTGTTCCTTTCTTGGCAAAAGCTACTTCAACTCCTCTTGCTGATATCGCGACTAAAGTAATGCTTGGTCATAATTTAAAAGATTTAGGCTATGTTGGAGTTAATAAAGAAAAGAAGAGATGGTATGTTAAAACTCCAACTTTCTCATTTAGTAAAATTGAAGGTATGGATGTTGTTTTATCTCCAGAAATGAAATCAACTGGTGAAGCAATTGGTTATGATAAAGATCTTAATAGAGCATTATATAAATCATTAAAGGCTTCAGGACAAAGATTAGTCAACTATGGAACAATCTTTGTAACTATCGCCAATAGCGATAAAGAACAAGCATTACCTTTAATTAGACGTTTTTATGATTTAGGTTTCAATATTGAAGCTACTGAAGGTACAGCTGAATTTTTAAAAACTCATGGTATTAGAACAAGAGTTCATAAAAAATTATCAGAAGGTAGTGAAGCAATTTTAAATTCACTACGTAAGGGTTATGTATCTTACGTTATTAATACAATGACTGATGATTCTTATTCTTCTGCTCATGATGGAGCGAAGATTAGACGTTGTGCGATTGATAATAACGTTCCAGTCTTTACATGTTTAGATACTGTTGATGCTTTATTAAAAGTTTTAGAAGGAATTACAATGAACGTATCAACTATCGATAGTGAGGATTAATATGAAAGAAGTTGAATTTATTATATCTTCTAATGAAAAGGTTGGGAAAGATACTTATTTATTAACTTTAGAAGGTGATACAAGCGCAATTGTTAATCCTGGTGAATTTGTTGAAGTAAAGTTAAATTCTTATTTCTTAAGAAGACCAATTTCTGTTCATGATTATAAAGAAAACGAATTAAAACTTCTTTACAAAGTTTTAGGAAGGGGGACAAAAGATCTATCTTCCTATCTCCCATCTACTAAATTAAATTGTTTAGTCGGTCTAGGTAATGGATTTGATGTAACTAAAAGTAAAAAACCACTTTTAATTGGAGGAGGAATAGGTATTGCTCCTTTATATAATTTAGCGAAGACATTTAACAAACTTAATATTAAACCTATCATTATTCTAGGCTTTAAAAATAAAGAAGAAGTTATTCTTTATGAAGAATTTAAAACACTTGGTGAAGTCATTATTACAAGTGATGATGGAAGTATTGGAACAAAAGGTAATCCTGTAAGTTATTTAAAATCTCATGATCTTTATTATGATTATTATTATGCATGTGGACCTCTAATCATGTTAAAATTCTTAACTAAATTTTCTCAAAATGGTCAAGTATCTTTAGAAGAAAGAATGGGTTGTGGCTTTGGTGCCTGCATGGGATGTTCTATTCAAACTAAAAACGGAATTAAAAGAGTTTGTAAAGAAGGACCAGTATTTGATGCAAGTGAGGTGGAATTATGAGTTTAGAAATTAATTTTTTAAATAAAACATTTAAAAATCCCGTTATTCCAGCTTCTGGAACATTCGGATTTGGTTATGAATTTGCTTCTATTTACGATATTAATATTTTAGGTTCGATATCTTTAAAAGGTACTACTTTAAACCCTCGTTATGGTAATCCTTTACCTCGTATTGCCGATTGCCCAAGTGGATTAATTAATGCGATTGGATTACAAAATCCAGGGGTTGATAAAGTAATTAACGAAGAATTAGTTAAATTAAGTGATTATTATAATGACCAAGTAATTGTTAATGTCGGTGGGCATTCAGTTGAAGAATATGTCCAAACATGCGCGAAATTTAATGATGTAGATAATGTATTTGCCATTGAATTAAATATTTCTTGCCCTAATGTTAAAGGTGGAGGTATGGCATTTGGAACTGACCCTTCTATTGCTTCTAACTTAATTAAAGAAGTGAAAAAAGTATGTAAAAAACCTTTAATTGTTAAATTAAGTCCTAATGTTACATCCATTTGTGAAATGGCAAAAGCTTGCCAAGATGCAGGAGCAGATGCTCTATCTTTAATTAATACCTTTGTTGGAATGAGATTTAATTTAAAAACAGGTAAACCAATAATATCGGTAAAAAAAGGTGGCTATTCAGGCCCAGGTATTTATCCAATTGCCTTAAGAATGGTTTATGAAGTTTATAATACTGTTTCTATTCCTATTATTGGAATGGGTGGAATCATGTCTGCTTATGATGTTATTGAAATGATGTATGCAGGTGCAAGTTTAATTATGGTAGGAAGCGCTAATTTAGTAGATCCTAGTGCTTGTAAAAAAATAATTGAAGATCTTCCTCGTGTGATGGAAGAATTAAATATTAAAGATTTAAAAGATATAATCGGAAAGGCTCATATATATGAATAATAATGTAATTATCGCTTGTGATTTTGAATCAAAAGAAAGATTATTAAATTTCTTAGAATTATTTAAAGGAGAACATCCATATTTAAAAATTGGTATGGAAATGTTCTATCGTGAAGGACCAGAATTAGTCAAAGAATTAAAACAAAAAGGTTTTAAAATCTTCTTAGATTTAAAACTTCATGATATTCCAAATACTGTCCATCGCGCAATGAGACAAATTGGTGAACTAGGTGTTGATATTGTTAATCTTCATGCTGCAGGTGGTATTAAAATGATGGAAGAAGCTCGTAAGGGTTTAGATGAAACTGAATTAGGTAAAAAAACTAAACTTATTGCAGTTACTATTTTAACTTCAATCGATGAAGAAATCTTACATGATGAAATATGCATCAGAGATTCTTTAACAATTAAGGAATTAGCATATAAATATGCATCTAATGCCAAAAAAGCTGGTTTAGATGGTGTAGTTTGTTCTTGTTATGAAGCACCAATTATGTATGAGTTAGGATTAATTTCTGTTTGCCCTGGTATTAGATTAAGTGGAGATGCAAGTGGAGACCAAAGAAGAGTTGCAACACCAGAATTTGCAAAAGAAAATAAATCTACATTTATCGTTGTAGGAAGAAGTATTACAGAAGCTAATGATCCAAAAGAAGCTTATTTAAGATGTTTAAAGGAGTTTAATGATTAATATGGAAAATATCAAAAAAGTAGTCGCATCAAATTTATTAAAATGTAAAGCAGTCTTTTTAAAACCAGAAGATCCATTTACTTGGGCAAGTGGTATTAAAAGTCCAATTTATTGTGATAATCGTTTAACATTATCTTATCCAGAAGTAAGAAAAGTAGTTGAAAATGGCTTATCTTCTTTAATTCGTGAATATTATCCAACTTGTGAAGTAGTAATGGGGACATCTACTGCTGGAATTCCTCATGCGGCTTATGTTTCTAGCATTTTAGATTTACCAATGGGATATGTTAGAAGTGGAGCAAAAGACCATGGAAGAAAAAATCAAATCGAAGGAGTTACTCCAGTAGGTAAAAATGTTGTTGTTATTGAAGATTTAATTTCAACTGGCGGATCAGTTATTGAAGTTTGTAATATTTTAAAAGAAGCAGGGGCTAATGTTTTAGGTATTGCTTCAATCTTTACTTATGAATTAACTAAAGGAATAGACAATTTAGCTGACGCAGGTTTTATCAATCATTCATTATCTAATTTTACAAGTTTAATTGAAGTAGCTTTAGAAGAAAATTACATTGAAGAATCATCACTAAATAAATTAAAAGCATTCCAAAAAGATCCTTATTCTTCTTGGCAAGATAAATAATTAATATTAATTAAAATAATAAGATAACCCAGTGATAAACACTATTATTGTGCTTATTACTGGGTATTTTTATATCATTTTGAAGAATTTTTTAATTACTTTTTTTAATTAGATTGTTAAATTTTTCAGATTTACTTTATTAAATTAATATTAAGATATATAACTAAGATATAAAGGAGGCAAGTTATATGAAAGGATTTATAGAATATTCATATTTAATTAATAAAGGAATATTAAAAGATCATGAAGTTTTTAAAAAAGGAAGAAGTGGTAATATAATTTATGATTTTTCTTGCCCTGAATATAAACTCTTAATTGAAAAATATTCTTTGAACAAGATTGCAGGAAGTGGTAGTGATTTTGAAAAAGGTAAAAGATTACTTGCGCATTTTTCAAAAAGATTAAAACATGATTCAATGTATGATAATCATATAGAATGTAATGCTCTTGCTTTATTAGAATATAGTTATAAACAACCTGAACATGGAATTAATTGTTTAAATAAATCTAAGATTTTCACTGAAGTTTGTTTAGCTTTAGGTATTAAGGCTAGAAGAATTTCAATTATGCCTTATTCTGTCTATGATATGGATAATCATGTTGTGACGGAAATTTTTGATAATGAACTTAATAAATGGATAATGTTAGATCCTTCTAATAATTCTTATTTTGTTGATGAAAATAAAACACCTTTATCTATGTTAGAAATTAGAGACAAATTCGCGAATAATGAATTTGTAACATTTGTTCACACATCTGATAAATTAGATAATCTTGAAAAACTAAAGGACAAATATTTACAAGAAAATTGGTATATTTGTAAAAATTCATTTTGGTTCTTTGTTAATAAATATCAAGGATTTGGAACAAAGAAAACTGGTAATTTATATTTTTTACCAGAAGGATTTTCTGTTAAAAGATGGGATATTTTAAATTATCAATATCGATTAGAAGTATGTAAAAAAGATTATCCAGAATTTGTGGATGAATATGCAAAAATGCTTAAAGAAGCAGAAACTGAAAAAGACCCAGTTGCTTGTTCAATCACTATTTTAAATGCGAAATAAAATTATGGGTCTATTTATATACTTAACCACTGTTCTTAGGGTTTAAATAAAAAAATCCTTCTTAAGAAAGAAGGAATGGATTTAATTTAGCTTTTAAAAAATAAGCAATAATAGATATAAAATATAAACTACCTAATACGATAAATAAGATATTAATATAGTTTGTGGCATATATACCAATTATAATTGATGAAATTAATAATCCTATTGAATTGAAGGCAACATAGATAGATAATACTTTGCTGTCTTTTTTTATGAAATAGACTAAATTAAATATGCATATTGATAATATGGCTAAGGCTAAGATTAATCTAAATGAATAAGATATATAACCTGAAACAACATTATTAAAGATACTAATTTCTCCAGATATTAAGTTTCTTCCTTCAATAACGATAAAAAATAAAGATAAAACCATCATAATAAAGGTAATTATATAATTAAAAATTTTAATTAATTTTATCATATAAAATTCCTTTCTATAATGGAAGAACATAAATAAGTTGTTACAAAATCACTTATGACAATACCTAAATTAGTTCTATTATTAATTTCTTCAGGAAGCCAAGTGTTAACCTCTTTGGCACTTATTGCCGCATAAGTTGGCGGAAAGGTATTTAAATAATAACAAGAAGTAAAATTGAGCGTTAATACATCGGAATTAGTAGAAGAGTAAGAAAAACAATCTTTAACTTGTTGCTTTTTATCTTCGATATTTTTAATCTTATAAAAATCTTGGACATGAATTGGACTATTTTTTAGATTAAAAGTGTTTGTCAAATCATCTTCATCTTGTTCTATCCAACCATCATATGCATCAACACCGATTGTATTATGAGAATATCTAGATAATAAAACAATTTTACCTCTAATCTCTTTTAAAGTTTTTGGTAATACAGCATCTTTTTCCCATATATCTTCATAATTGGATATAGCTTTAATTAATCCTTCTTCAAATGTGATGTTAGAATTTGATGAACTTGCTTCTTCTTTAATAGTAATAAATAATCCTTCACTAGGATTTTCTTTTAAAAATGAATCAAAATCTTTTAATACAGAAGAAAAATCTAAATCTTGATCAACAAATCCATGGACTACCTTTAAGACATTATTTCTAAGTTGAAGTCTTATATCAAAAAATCTAACGCCCATATTTAATTGTTCTAATATAGAACTATCTTGACATTTTCCAGATATATCGCCTATGGAATGAGTAGCACCTGAATCATGACTTCCTGGAATACTTAATTTTAGGATGGATGTATTATCATCTAAATTTTTTAACCAATTTTTATTATTTTTGTTATTAATTTTAGACATTGGAACCATAGCAAAAATAGAACTAACAATTGTTAGAGTAGCTAAAGATATCGCGATAATAAAATTAGTTTTTTTCTTCATATAAAATCATTTTAAAATAATCTATAAAATATGTAAATTATTAATTTGTTTTTGAGACTTTTTTCCTAAATTAAAAAAAGCATTACAAAAAATACTAAAGTTATCTCTATTGCTATGGTAACTA
>CAVJGK010000009.1:0-24915 GCA_963648895.1 Lachnospiraceae bacterium
TTAGAACCTACATTTTCAACTGATAATTTCCAACAATTCCATTATGATATTTACATCCTACAAAATTCATATCTTTCTTGATCCGTATAATATCTTTTCTTCGTTTTATTGCTTTCCATAAAAAAATGCCTCCTTTGAAGTGAATCCCGGTTCAACTTTTTGGATTCACTTCATTGAGGATAGCATTCTTTTAAATTTATACAAGAGTGTTAATTTTTGACGTATACCGCCATAATCCGCCACAGGGAACTCAACCCCACAGATACTTTTGCAAGAAAAAAGCCCTGTTACCAAGGCTTATTTTGAAAGTTCTAATACATAGTGAGAATAATTTGTTAATAATTTAGTATCATCGTCTTTTAAATAATACGTAAGACACCTCACTGAATTTATATAAACGTTTTTTAACGTAATTTTTTACTGGTGGAAGTGACGAGAATCGAACTCGCTACCCCTTCGATGCGAACGAAGTGCTCTACCAAGTGAGCTACACCCCCAATTAGAGTTATAAGATATAACTCTTTAAATATATTACTTTTTCTTAGATATTTCAATAGCTAAGGAATAAGCTTCTATTAGTTTTTTACCAATTTTTTCAATACTTCTTTCTTTAGCGACTTCATATCCATTTTCAACTATTTTTGAATTATCAGAAGAACAAATATAGTTAATTTTTTCAATGAATTCTTGATTTGTTTTGCCCTTATAGCAATTAACTCCATCTTCTAACCAATCTTGATATACAGGGATATCTCTAATTAATAAAGGTGTCTTACTTGCAAGAGCTTCTAAAGCAACAATACCTTCTGTTTCTTCATAAGATGGGAAGAATACTAACGATGCACTAGATAATGCGCCTTTAATAATATCTCCATCAATATAACCTGGGAATAAACAGTTTTTTGGTGCATGTCTAATTGCCCAATTAATTTTATCTTGAGCCATAAATTTCTTTAAATAGCCAAACCAAATAAATTTGACTTCAGGCATCTTTTTGGCTATTTCAATAAAATCTAAAATACCTTTTCTTTGGAAATATAATCCAACACCGACAACAACTTTGTCACCATCTTTAATGTTAAAGAAATCTTTGAATTTCTTTACCTTTGTTTCTGAATATTCATATTCTTCAAGCATAATGCCATTAGAAATAGCAAGTACTGGGCATTTAGTAACTTTATAATTTTCAATTAAATGTTTTGAATATTCAGTTGGTGTAATAATTAATGGAGCGTGTTTATATAATCTTGATAAATTACGATTAAAATAGATAGCTCCTAATAATCTCCAACATCTAAAAGAATAACGGAAATCTTCATAAGTAGAATGTCCATGGACAACAACTGGAATATTCTTTTTTAATATTTTCTTTAAAAAGAAATAAGTATAAATGAAAGAAGAATTAATATGAACTAGATCATAATTATCATTTTTATCAAATGTTACTTCAATTCCATTATCTTCTAAAGCTTTCTTTTGATGGCGTAATGCACGTCCAATACCAGAAGTTTTTTGAGCTTCAGAAAATTGTTCATATAATAAAACCTTCATGTCTTTTACTCCCTTTTTTAATTTATAAGGCAAGAAAAATCGTTGATATAAATATCACTTATTTCTTGTTTTTCTTGTTCATCTTCTTTTGAACAAACCTCATCGAATATACCTGCAACATTAAATGAGGCATTTTTACATACTTTAATAACGCTTAATGTATCTTCAAATACTAAAATATCTTTTGGTTCAAGATTAGTTTTTTTAGCGATATCTAAGAAAATATCTGGTGTATTTTTACCATTTTTATATTTTCTAACATCGTATATATGATCAAAATAATCATAAATACCATTGTTAATTAAACATGGTTCATAACATTCTTTTGAATTCGCGGTTGCAACGCATAAAGGAATATTAAATGTTTTTAAATAATTTAAAAATTCTTTTGCATTAGCTTTTAATTGAACTTCTTTTTCATATTTTTCTTGAACTGCATTAATCCATTCTTGAATAATTTCTTCTTCACTTTCTTTGATATTGTATGTAGTTTTGGTGTAATGTGCCGAACCTTCTAAACCCATGGCAGATATCTTTTTTCCATATCCTTCAGGAGTTTCCATTCCTCTTGAGGCAAAGAAATCATTATCAACATCTCTCCATACTTTTGTAGAGTCTAATAATGTTCCATCTAAATCAAAAATAATACATTTTACATCTAAATTGTTAATTTTCATATTTCACCTAAATTTGTTTTAATGAGAAGAAATCTTGTCCTAATGTGACTTTATCTTCATCTAAAGTTAATAAATGATGTAATGGATAATCCATCTTTAATCCTAATTCTTTTGGAGAACAACACATACCATTGGAAACTTCACCAAGTAATTTACCTGGTTTAATGACACTTCCATCCATCATGACAGTACCAATAGTTGCGACAACAACAATTAAATTTTCTTTAACGTTATAAGCTCCGCAGACAATGTCGAGAACTTCTGAACCAACATCAACTGTTAAAATATGTAAGTGGCTTGATTCTGGGTGTTCTTCAACAGTTAAGATTTTACCAACTTTGAAGCCAGTTTCTGTAACATATGGTAATTTAATATCAGAAATTAAGCTTAATTTTGAATTGATTGCATCAATCATTTCATTTGGTGGAAGAACAATTCTACCTTCGTTTTTAATTTTAACAACACTTGAGAAATTAAAGATATTAATACCTGTTAATTCTTCTTCATGATAAATTAATGTAATATCATCAAATGTTTTAATACTTGTAGTTGATAATTCATTATCAATGGAGATTAATAATACATCTCCAATTAAATTCTTATTGTAAAAATATGAATATGACATTATTCGCTCTCCTTTTTTAAACTTGCTACATATCTTTTAATTGGTGTGCCTAGTCCTCTAAATCTTGTTTCATATTCAGTAGGTGCATCATATTCATCTAATCCATCATAATCATAAGTTACTGAATCTAATACAAATGGAGAATCAGTAATATATTCAACAGAATCAGCGAATAAAACATCATTATCAGATTTAAAAATTAACTTACCATCTGGTTTTAAGATTTTTGCATATTCTTCTAACATAGTTGGATAAGTAAGTCTTCTTTTATGATGACGTTTCTTTGGCCATGGATCAGAGAAATTTAAAAAGATAGTTTCTACTTTGTGGTTAATAAATTTTTCGTTTACGTAATGGGCATCTGCGTTAACAAAGATGATATTTTCAATATTCTCTTCTTGGATTTTTCTTACAGCATAAGCAAGCGCCATTGATTGCATTTCAATCGCGATAAATCTAATATCAGGATATTTTTTAGCCATTTGAATTACAAAATCACCTTTACCAGAACCAATTTCTAAAACTAAATGGTCATAGTTAATATAATCTTGAAATCTTGCTAAATCTAATTCATCTTGTTTAACAACTTTGTCTAAATTGTTTTCTAAAACAACATCGCCCCAAGGTCTTTTCTTTAATCTCATTATTTTAATCTTCCTAATTCATAAATTGCATGAGCGTAAATTCCTTGTGAAGTATAAAAATCTTCTAAGTCAATCTTTTCATTTGGTGAATGAATGTTATCGACTTTACCAGGGAAATGAGAGCCAAATGCAATTGTGTTTTTACTTTCTTTCGCGTAAGTACCTCCACCAATTGTTTCAATTGGGGTAGAAGTATCACCCGTTTCATCTTGATAAACTTTTAATAAAGTTTCAATCATTGGAGAATGAGGATCCATCAATAGATGTTCACCATATCCTTGGAATGTAATTTCTCCAAATTCCATTTCATTGAGTTTAGTTTCAACTTCACGAGGATCACAAGTTTCTGGATATCTAAAATTAATAGTCATTTCTAAGATACCATTTTCATAATTGACCAATCCAACGTTGTAAGTTGTTCCATGTAAATATTCTGATTCATAATATAAGCCCATCTTACGACCGGAAGTTTCTAAATATGAATCAGCGATTTTATTTAATAATTCATCATGGTATACCCATCCTAAGAATTTAATTAAATATAATGCAGCATTTTTACCACATTCTGGCATAGAACCATGGCTTGCTTTACCATAAACTACTAATTCATCATTTTCAACTCCAGAAATTAATGAATATTTTGTATCTGTTAAATTAAAGAATGTTTCGCATAATTTGCTAAATTCAGGAGTATGTTTTAAAACGCATTTAGCTTCATCAATAACAGAATTAGCGACAACTCCACCTTGTAAAGATACTAATTCAGGTAAATTTAATTTTACTTTTTGCACATAATTAGAAATACCTTTTTCACCATAGATTAATGGGAAGTCACCATCTGGAGTAAATCCATAAGTAGGATAAGGTTTATGTAATGTGTGGAAATAATGTTCTAAGCATCTAGAACCAGATTCTTCATTACCTCCAATAACTAAAGTTACGCGATATCCATCGATTAAATTATTTTCTTTTAATGCTTTTAAAGCATAGAAAGCTGCCATTGCAGGTCCTTTATCATCAGATGTACCTCTTCCATACATCTTATTATCTTCGATAGTTGCAGAAAATGGATCATATTTCCATTCACCAGATACTGGTACTACGTCAGCATGTGCGTATAAAGCGATTAATTTATCGCCTTTGCCATAACCAATTTCTGTACAATAATTATCGCATCTATCAACATCAAATCCTTCTTTTTCAGCCAAAGTTGCAATAAAGTCTAATGCGTTATATACACCCTTACCAAAAGGATGATCACTTGTTATCGTTGTTTCATCATATATAGAGTTAATCTTAATCCAAGATTCAAGATTTTTTAAAGATTCATTTTTATAAGGTTTTAATAATTTTTGAAAGTCCATAATATATCTCCTTAGCCCTACCATTATACACTATTTTATTTTTATATAAAATTAATTTTATATAATGTAAGCACTTAATTTGTTATAAAAACAATAAAAAAACCTAGTTAGAACTAACTAGGTGCACGATTAATAGGAATATATTTATTAACAAGAAGTTATTAATCTTGATTAACTTCTTCTAATTCTTCATTGTTGTTGCCAAGTTTATTGGATGCATAATTAACAATCGCATGTACTGCTGGAGATAAAACAATAACTGTGATCATTTCAATAACAAAGTTAATTGTTAAGCAACTTGTAATAATTGCTTTCATCGCTTCTTCGCCGTTTCCATAAACGCCAACGAACCATAATTCTGCTCCAGCGATAAATAAACCTGTATTAATTACTGGAATAACAATTGCAGTAATTAAACATTTTAACCAATTCCATTTTGGATTATCTAAAGATTTAATATGATTTAAACCTTTGTATAAGAAGCCAGCCGCTAAACCTGCAATACCTGTTTTTAATAAGCAGATAAGAACAGTTGCCCAAGCATTATAAGGCATAAATACCGCTAAAGTTGAAGGAGCGATTAAAATGATAGCTCCATCGACCATTCCTAAGAATAATCCAGCATAAGGTCCATATATACAAGCACCAACTGCGATTGCGATTAATGCTAAATTAATGTTGACTGAACCAAAAGCAACATAATTACTAAAGAACGCTAAAGCCACTGTAACTGCAGTGAAAACAGCGATTCCTGTCATTTTTCTAATTTTTTGTGAATTTTTATTCATAAAACTAAATATTTTTCCTTTCCCTTTAGGCTTATAAAAAGTCCCATAGTATTTTTAGTTTTTTGTGAGTTATTTATTTTTTAAATAAATTTGATATAATCCTTCAAAGATTAAATCTGGATCATAAATGAATTCTTTATCAATATAATCTTTAACAAGTATGGAATATCCTCCAGTTAAGATTTTTTTACATTTATATCCTAATTCATCTTCCATTTTTTTACATAATCCTTCAATCATGGCAATAGTTCCATATACTGCACCAGAATTTAAAGAATCAGGTGAATTTTTACCTATAACTTTTTTAGGTGCCATCATAGTGATATCCATCAATTGAGCAGTATTTGAATTAAGTGCGTTCATCGCTACTTTCATCCCTGCCATAATGACACATCCTATAATGCTACCTTGGGCATCAACTGCGACTATTTTACTCGCTGTGCCCAAGTCTGCGACTAACAATGGATAAGAATATCTACTCTTTGCTCCAACTGCATCCGCGACCATATCAGAACCCATTTCGGAAGGATTATCAATACGAATGGAGATTCCGCTTTTGAGTGAAGAACCAACAACTAAACAATCGATGTGAAGTAATTTTTTAACCGCTAATTTTATTTGCATTGTCAATGATGGAACAACACTAGATAAAATAGCTCCTTCAAAATCTGATGGTTTTAAATCTTGGTTTTTCAAAAATGAACCTATGATAGTCTTATACTCATCGCTTGACTTATTTTTGTCTGCAAAAGTACGATAATCACAAACTAGTTCATTGTTTTGGTAAACGCCAATAAATAAATTGGTATTACCTAAATCTAATAATAAGACCATTTTCATATTCCTTTCGCTACAATCTATAAAAGTATCGTGCTAGTTTATTATAGACTTTTTAAACAAATAATCTATTATTTTTAAAAAACTCTATCAATTTATAAAAAAATATCTATAATAAATCTCGAGGTGAGAAAAGTAATGACAAAAGATTTCAAAATCACATTAGTTGAATCAATCATTTATATTATTCTTGGTGCATTATTCTTTATTCCACAAGTCAATTTTTTACAAATAATTCTTTGTATTATTGGTGCAGCTGTCTTAGTCTTTGGTATTTATTTATTAATAAAAGGTATTATAGATAAATCACCTGCAAGAAACGGATTAATTGCCGGCGGTACAATATTAATAATCATTGGTATTTTATTTGTAACATTAGTATGGTTTGTCTTTGCAGTAATTTCCGTCATGGTGGGTATATTATTTATTGCCGCATCCGTTGTTGGAATATTCTCAATAATTAGAGATGCCCACACTTCAACAGCGAATAGAATTGTTAATTTATTAATCAATATCTTCTACTTAGCAATTGGTATTTTATTAATTGTTAACTGCCAAAATTCATTCCAAATTGTTTCTTATTTAATTGGTGGATGTTTAATTGTTGATGGTATTATGAATATCATTATTACAATATTCATTATTAGAGAATCAAAGAAGAATATTATTACTGCAGATAATTCTAAGCATGTTGTTTCAGATGATGATCCAATCGTTGTTGATATAGATGTCACAAACGATCAAGACTAGAAAAAAAGAAGTAAGATTCAATACCTTACTTCTTTTTTGTTTGCTATTTTTTTGAATTGACACGCATTGCGTTTAATATCGCTAAAACCGCAACACCTACATCACCAAATACTGCTACCCACATATTAGAAATACCTAATGCAGATAAAACTAAGATTACAATCTTAACACCTAATGCAAAGAAGATATTTTCAAATACAATACGCATTGTTTTTCTTGCGACCTTCTTAGCCACAACAATAGATTTTAAATCATCATGCATTAAGACAATATCGCTAGCTTCAATGGCTGCATCTGAACCTACTCCACCCATTGAAATACCAATATCTGATTTGACTAGTGATGGAGCATCGTTAATTCCATCACCTACGAAGGCTACAAGTTCTTTATTCTTCTTATTTGCAAGGATCTTATCTAATTCTTCGACTTTATTTTGAGGTAATAAACTTGCTTTATAAGTAGTTAAACCTAATCTACTTGCCACACTAGAAGCAATCTTTTCATTATCACCTGTAAGCATAATAGTTTTTGCACCGATAGAATTTAAATAATCAATCGTTTCTTTTGCATCTTCTTTAATTTCATCTTCAATCACAATATATCCAATGAATTCATTGTTTTTAGCTACATAAACAATTGTTCCTAGATCTTGGCTTTTTTCATAAGAGATGTTTTCTTCTTCCATGAGTTTTTCATTACCACAAAGAATTATATCTTTACCAATTGCTTTAATACCTTTACCAGACACATTGGTCAAGCTATAACCAGTTTCATCAACTTCTTTTCCATATGCTTTTTTAATGGAAGTTGCAATAGGATGGGAAGATTGGCCTTCAGCAATACAAGAAAGGGCTAAAATTTCTTCTTTCTTATCACTAGGATAAACTTTAGAAACAACGAAATTACCTTTTGTTAAAGTGCCTGTTTTATCAAAAATAAATGTATTAACATCATTAAATCTTTCTAAATGAATACTACCTTTAACCAATATGCCTTTTTTAGAAGCATATCCAATACCCGCAAAAAATGATAAAGGTACAGAAATAACTAAAGCACAAGGACAAGAAACAACTAAGAAAGATAAGGCTCTATAAATCCAAGTTGTCCAAGTAGAATAATCGCCCATAAATGTATAAACTAATGGAGGAATTATAGCCAAAGCAAGAGCTAGACCTACAACTATTGGAGTATAATATTTTGAGAATTTAGTAATAAAGTTTTCGGAACGAGATTTTTGACTTGAGGCATTTTCTACTAAATCTAAAATCTTAGATACCGTAGAATCATAGAATTGTTTTTCCACCTTAACTAATATTGTTGAAGTTAAATTAACACTTCCTGAAATGACATTGTCATTGACATTTACGTCTCTAGGTAAAGATTCACCAGTTAAAGCTTTTGTATCTAATGAAGAAGATCCTTCAATAATAACTCCATCAAGAGGAATTTTTTCTCCAGGTTTAACTTGGATAATATCATCAACTTTAACTTCTTCTGGACTTACTTCGATATATTCGCCATTTTCATTTCTTAAATTGGCATAATCTGGTCTAATATCCATTAAAGAAGAAATTTCTTTTCTTGATTTACCAACTGCATATGATTGGAAGAATTCTCCAACTTGATAGAATAATAATACTGCACAACCTTCATCAAATCCTTCTGGATCATGAGTGGTTATACCTGTATAAATACCTAATCCAAAGGCACCGATGGTGGCTACACACATCAAGAAATTTTCATCAAGCATTTGACCATGGATAATATTAATAAATGCTTTTCTTAAAACATCATGTCCAATATAGACATATACTAAAAAGAATAAGCCAAATGTTAATAACCAACCATAATCATTTGGTATTAAAGAAGCAATACCTAATGGGAAATAATCTTTAAATCCTAAGGCTAATACCTTATCAACAATCATCAAGATAGCAAAAGCAATTAACGCAATTACAATGCGCTTTAATTGTTTTTTTTGCTTCTTAGTCATAATTAGTCCTCGATTTCAAAATCAGGTTCAACTTTTTTTGCAGCTTTTAAGCAAGCTTTTAATACACCATCTATATCATCAGCTTCAAGAGTCATCTTTTGAGTCATAAAATTAATTTGGCAAGATTTAACTCCATCAACCTTTTTGATTGCGTCTTCACATTTTTGTGCACAGACAGCGCAATCAACTTCAATTTTAAATACTTTTTTCATACAACTTTTCTCCTATATTTATTCGTTGATATGTGATAATCCACATTCAATAATGCTATTTACATGATCGTCATCAAGTGAATATAAAACTTCTTTACCAATCTTAGTTGGTTTAACAAGTTTTGCATTTCTTAGCACTCTTAATTGATGAGATATCGCAGATACTGACATATTTAAAATTAGGGCAATATCATTTACGCATAATGATTGAACTTCTAATGCAGCAAGAATTTTCGCTCTAGTAGGATCACCAAAGACTTTAAAAAGTTCCGCTAAATCATAGATGGTGTCATCACATGGTAGTTTATCTTTAATTTCTTCAATTGTCTTTTTTCCAGTTTCTGCCATATTTTCTCCTTATCACATTTGAACAATTATTCAACTGTTCATTAATATAATATCATACTTGAGCAACTATTCAAGTGTTTTTATAAAATTATAATGAATTTAATTTATCTTGGAATGATTCTAAATACTCATCTAATTCATTTTGATTATATAAAGGAATATTATCGTATAAGAATTCTATTTCTTCTTTAATTGTTTCTAATGCTTTTTCTAATTCTTTTAATTGATATATATCAACATTTGTTTCATAAACATCAAATATATCAATTATGATTACATAATGATCAATATTATTTGTTTTAATCATTTTTTCAACTTCGATATTTGCAAAGTCTTCATAAGCAATGTTCATAATAACATTCGCTCTAGTTGGTTTTAAGATATCCCACATTTTGATTTCCCCCGATTTCTTTTATAGTTATCTCTATTTCATTTTCATCTATATTAATAATCATATAAGTACCATTTGTTCCATCTCTAGGTCTAGAAGTAGAACCTGGATTTAAATATAAATAATCTCCATCTTGTTTAATATAATGACAATGAGTATGACCAAATAAATATATTTTACAATCTTTACTCTTTAAAAAATTATTATCTACATATGGATGTAAGTGTCCATGATTCGCGTATATATTACATCTTTTAGTTTTAATTATTCTATATTCTGGATAAGAAGAAAAATAATCACAATTACCTTTAACTGATACAAAAGGACTAATATAAGGTTTTTCAACACATGAATCACCTAGATGCAAATAAATATCTGCATTAGGATTAATTCTAACTATATCTTTTAAAATATCGACATCTCCATGAGAGTCACTTACAACTATTATTTTCATGGTTTTATTTTAACATATCTTAAAATTTTAAAATATAAATTAGAAAACAAAAGTAAAAAAATACCTCCCAAATTGAGAGGTATAATTATCATTATTCAGCTTCTGGAGTTGTAGGTTCTGTTGCTTCTGCTTCAGTTGCAGCTGCTTCAGCTGCTGCAGCTTCTTGTTCTGCTTTTAATTCTTTTTTAGTCTTTAAAGCATCTGGAGTTGTGAAATCATCAGGAGTATATCTTGATTTCTTTGTTGTACCAGCTGTTTCACAAGCTAATGCAACAAGTTTCATTGCTTTACGGAAAGATAATGGAGATTTTACTCTAACTACTAATGGAGTTGCTGCAAATTTCTTTTTGCTTGATGCATCTCTTTGGTGATAAATAGCTGAGTCAACTGATAATGGATCTAAAGCTAAATAGAGTTTTAAACCTTTACCAGAAACACAAATCTTTGCGACTAAGTTTCCTGAATATCTAAATGAATCATTAGATTTAGAAAGTCTTGAACGAACTTTACGATATGATAAGAATTCGTTCTTAATATCAGAATACATTTTTAAAACTTCTGGATCTAAAGCAAGCATCTTATCTGAGAATTTCTTTGCTTTATATACTTCGCCAGTAGTTTCTGTTGCTTCAACTGTTGCTTCTTCTGTAGTTTCAACAATTGGTTCAACAACTGCTGATTCTTCAGCAACTGGTTCTTCTGCTTTTTCTTCTTCAGCTGGTTCTTCTGCTGGAGTTTCTTCTTCAGCTGGTTCTTCAGCTGGTTCTTCAGCTTTTTCTTCAGCTTTTTCTTCTTCAACAGGTGTTTCTTCTACTGGAGTTTCTTCTTCAGCAGGAGTTTCTTCTTCTGTTGGTTCTTCAGCAGGAGTTTCTTCAACTGGTTCTTCAGTTGTTTTTTCTTCTTCAGCTGGTTCTTCTGCTGGTTCCTCAGTTTTTTCTTCTATTGCAGCAGGTGCTTTCTTAGAATTATTTGGTCCACATAAGATTGCTGCTGTTGTAACTAATGCATAAATTGCAATTAATACAAATAAGATAATGTATGCGAGAACAATAACTACTTTTAATGCATTACCGCTTGAGAATGCATTCATTAATCCTCTTCTTTTATGGTAAGCGACAACTACCATTAATGCCATTGCTACATATGATAAAGGGCTGTAGAAATGAGCTTGTTTTTTCTTGATAGATAAAACGATTAAAGCAATAACTACTACTAATAAAATAACACCAACTATTGCTGCCCATAAGTGTAGAGTATCATAAGGGAATGCAGTAACGTTTCTCCAAATGAACTTCCAACCATTGCGTCCATAAGCTACTGCAGCATTCCAACCTTTATAAGCAAGGAACATCGCGATACCAGCGACAATAATAACTAGTAAAATAGCTTCAAGGACATTAATTAATTTTTTGAAAACTTTCATAATCTTTCTCCTTAATATATTTTAATGTCTAAAATTATTTTACTATCGAGATATTTTATCTTCAAGCAACTTTTTTAAAAAAACACAAAAAAAATGCGATTTTTTCTAAGAAAACTCGCATTTTAGACTACATTTTCGCTTTATAGTATATTTTTTCGCTTAAAGTCGACTTTTCCGACTGAATAGGCGTTGTTTTTATTTACTTTTCTTTACGCGTTGAACAAAGTTACATTTAGCATTTGTGATATTAGTTCTAATGATATTTAAATCATCTTCACTTAGAGTTTCTTTATTAACTACAAATGCTTGATTTCTTGCGATATAGAAAAAGAAATACTTATTGTTTTCAACGGCTTTGAATAATTTTGCATATTCATAATCTCTTACAATTGGATCACCTTTAGGGAATTTAACATCTGTTAAGAATGCTGTTTCTTTAAATTCATAATTGTAAGTTGTTTTTTCATACATATCTTGTGACATTCTATATGCTTTTTTTAATTGTACAACGTTTAACCAATAAACAAAGAATGGATATAATACTGCCAACCCTGCAACTACTCCACCATAAATGTATTGAGCATTGATAAAGAATAATACATCTAAAGCAATAATGAATAATTCAAGAATAATAACAAAATAGAACATGTTCTTTGATGTTTCTCTATTCAATGACATGTAAGCTTCTAAAGTAAATTTACATGTAACTTTAGGATGATTTGTATTATCAGTATTTTCTATTACTTCAGGTTCAATAGCTTCTTTATTTTCAGATTCTACTTCTTCAACTTCTTTTTTAACTTCTTCGGTCATATATTTCTCCTTGTTTTTTTGATATTATAATAGATTTATAGTTAATTTTTAATAAAAAATTATATTTTTCTATATAAATATTCACTCATATAATAGAAAGTTACTATAACAATAAATCAATATTTTTTTATCGTTTTAATTGCATAAAAGCGGTTACAATACTATAATAAAGAAGATTTCTTTTATTACTTAGTAATAAATAATAGAAATGAAATCTACAATTTTATAAGGAGATAATTATGGGCGTTAAAATCGTAGAAACAAGTCTTCGTGATGGCCACCAATCCTTATTCGCAACACGTATGACTACTGAAGAAGTAGTATCTGTTGCTAAAGAACTCGATGATGCTGGTTTTGAAGCATTAGAGGTTTGGGGAGGCGCAACATTTGACTCTTGTTTAAGATTCCTAAATGAAGATCCATGGGAAAGACTTAGACAAGTTCGTGCCGTTTGTAAGAAAACAAAATTACAAATGCTATTCAGAGGACAAAACATTTTAGGCTATCGTCATTACTCAGACGATGTAGTTGATATGTTTGTTAAAAAGTCAATTGAAAATGGTATCGATATCATCCGTGTATTCGATGCATTAAACGATATTAGAAACTTAAAACAAGCGGTAATATCAACTAAGAAGTATGGAGGTCAATGCCAAATCGCATTATCTTACACTACTTCTCCAGTACACACAATTGAGTATTATGTTCAACTTGCAAAAGATGTTGAAGCATTAGGTGCAGATTCATTATGTATCAAAGATATGGCTGGTGTCTTACTTCCAGAAGATGCTTATAAATTAGTTAAAGCATTAAAGAAAGGCACTTCATTACCTATTGAATTACACTCTCACTGCACTGGTGGTATTTGTGAAATGACATATGCAAAAGCTATTGAAGCTGGTGTTGATATTATTGACTGCGGTATTTCTCCATTATCAAATGGTACTGCACAACCTTCAACTCAAGCATTTAATGCAGCATACAAAGGTACAAAATATGATCCAAAATTAGATGATGCTTGCTTAGAAAGAGCAGGAGATAAATTATCTAAGATTAAAGATAAATACTTAAAATCTGGTTTATTAAATCCAAAATCATTAAGTGTTAATGCAAACATTTTAAAATATCAAGTTCCAGGTGGAATGCTTTCTAACTTAATGAAACAATTAACTGATCAAAATGCAATGGACAGATTTGATGAAGTTTGTAAAGAAATTCCTAATGTTAGAAAAGACTTAGGTTATCCTCCACTTGTTACTCCACTTTCTCAAATGGTTGGTACTCAAGCAGTATTAAACGTTTTAACAGGTGAAAGATATAAAATGGTTCCAAAAGAAATCAATGATTATTTACACGGACGTTATGGTAAAGCACCAGCTCCTATCACATTAGATCCTGCAATTGTTAAAAGAATTGTTGGTGATGATGAAGTCATCACATGTAGACCTGCTGATTTATTAAAACCTGAATTCGAAGATTTAAAGAAGAAATATGAAGGTATCGCTAAATCAGATGAAGATGTCTTATCATTAGCTTTATTTGAAAAGGTTGCATTAGAATTTATTAATAAACGTGACAACCCTCAAAAAGAAGAAGATGAAGTTGAAGAATTCAACTTAGTTATCGGATAATAGGAGGTAAACATGAATTATATTAATTTATTAGCGTTAAAAGATAGTTCTATGGATGTTGGCACAGGCGCTTTATATTCTATCGTTTCTATCTTAATGGTATTTGCAATCTTACTCATCATTATCGGTGTAACTACATTAGTATTTAAACTCACTGGCTTATTTGAAATGAAAAAGCAAGTCGAAGAAGCAGCAAAAGAAAACAAAGTCGCTCCTACTCCAGTAGCAAGTGAAGTTAAAGAAGTTACAATCAAAGACGATGATATGATGGCGGCAGTACTTGTCGCAACTATTGACTATCGTAATGAAGTCAAAAAAGATGTTCGCTTAGTAAGCGTCAAAGAAGTTAAATAATAAGGAGATTTTAAAATTATGAAAAAATATCGTGTTAAAGTTAACGGAAAACTTTATGAAGTTGAATTAGAAGCATGTGAAGAAGTAAAAGGATCTATTGAAGCTCCAGTTTCTACTCCTACTCCAACTCCTGTTTCACCAGTAAGTAACGGTGAAGGAACAAAATTACTCGCACCTATCGGTGGTAAAGTATTAGATGTTAAAGTAAGTGTTGGTTCAAGTGTTAAAAAAGGCGATGTAGTTTGCGTTATTGAAGCTATGAAACTTGAAAATGAAATCAAAGCTAACGCAGATGGTGTTGTTAAAGAAATCAAAGTCTCAAAAGGATCAATGGTCCAAAATAAAGATTTATTATTAATTATAGGTTAGTTTTATGTGGGAACTTATTCTAAATTTCTTAAATGAAACTGGAATAGTATCATTCTTTAAAGGTGATGGCTGGATGAATCTAATTATGATCGTCCTTGCCTGCGTATTACTATTCCTCGCAATCAAAAAGGACTACGAGCCTTATTTATTAATACCTATCGCAGTAGGTATGTTACTTGTTAATATTTATCCTGCAATCTATATTTCTTATACGTATGAAGGAATTGATGGAACTTTCTATCGTGCAATTACTGAAGAAGCATGGAATGCATATGGTATAACAAGTTACACATTTGCAGAACTTGCTGAACACACAACAACTACTAGAGGTTTACTCGGCGTCTTACATATTGGTGTTGAACATGAAATTTATCCATGTTTAATCTTCATTGGTATCGGTGCTACTACAGATTTTAGCCCATTAATCGCAAATAAAAAGACAATGATTCTTGGTGCTGCAGCTCAAATTGGAATATTCGCAGCTTTCTTAGGAGCATTAGCTTTATCAAATATTCCAGGTGTTACTTTCACTGCTGGTGATGCAGCTGGTATTGGTATCATCGGTGGAGCCGATGGTCCAACTGCTATTTATGTTTCTGGTAAATTAGCAAGAGCGGATTTACAAGCAGGTATTGCTCTTGCCGCTTATTCATACATGGCATTAGTTCCAATTATCTTCCCTCCAATTATTAAAGGTTTAACAACTAAGAAGGAAAGATTAATCAGAATGGAACAAGTAAGAGAAGTTTCAAAAATTGAAAAGATTCTCTTCCCAATCATTGTTACAATCGTCGTCTGCGTACTTGTCCCATCATGTACTCCATTAATTGGTTGTTTCATGTTTGGTAACTTAGTTAAAGAATCAGGTGTTGTTCCAAACTTATTACACACAGCATCTAACGCATTATTATACATCTGCACTATCTTACTTGGTTTAAGTGTTGGTGCAACTGCATTAGGTTCAACTTTCTTACAATTAGATACAATCATGATCTTCGTATTAGGTATATTCGCATTCGTTATCGCAGCATCATGTGGTATCCTTGGTGGTAAGATTATGTGTAAAGTCACTCATGGTAAGGTCAACCCAATGATTGGTGCAGCTGGTGTTTCAGCCGTTCCAATGGCAGCAAGAGTTGTCCATAAAATTGGTCAAGAAGAAGATTCAGATAACTACTTATTAATGCATGCAATGGGACCAAACGTTGCAGGTGTTATCGGTTCTGCTGTTGCAGCAGGTATCTTAATTTCAATGCTTGGTTAATTAAGAAAACATTTATCAACAAACGAGAATCGTTAAAACGGTTCTCGTTTTAATATTGAATTCTTTTTAATTTATTGCTTGACTAATAATTTATCTTTAGTAAAATAAATATCGTTCATCGGAGGGTGAATTGTTCAATAGAAGCAATTAACCGGATAAGGTGTGGACTGAAACGTCTATATCTTATCCGGTTTTATTTTTTGGAGGAAGTATGGATTTAATTAACGGCAAAATTAAAAATCTCTATTTTAAATATCTTTTCGCGAGTTTAGGAAGTGCCCTTATCACTTCCATTTATAGCGTCGTTGATATGGCAGTTGTTGGAAATTATGTTGGTCCAAATGGAACTGCCGCTTTAGCGATTATCGCGCCTATATGGAATATTATTTATTCATTAGGTTTATTAATGGGTGTAGGAGGAAGTATTATTTTTTCTTCTATTCGTGGAAGAAATATTGATTCTTCTTCTGAAGACAATAAATATTTTACCGCTTCATTTATTGGTTCTATTATCTTAGCGTTAATTTGTTGGATAGTTTTCTTCTTATTTGATAAGCCAATATTAACATTTTTTGGAGCCAGTGATGAATGTTTATTAACTTTATGTGAAGATTATTTATTACCAATTAAAATAATCTTACCTACTTATTTAATCAATCAAATGTTAATCGCCTTTTTAAGAAATGACAATGATCCAAGCCTTGCCACTTTTGCCGTATTATTCGGTGGCGTATTCAATGTATTTGGAGATATTTTATTTACCTTTGTCTTAAATATGGGAATTTTTGGTGCAGGTTTAGCGACCGCGATAGGATCTGTTATAACCACTTTACTTTTATGCATTCACTTCTTTAAAAAGAAAAATACTTTAAAATTAATTAAATTAGATCACTTACCTATGAGATTAAAAAATATCACCATTAATGGCTTTTCTTCTTTCTTTATTGATGTAGCCATGGGGATATTAACTATTTTATTTAATCGACAAATCATGCGTTATTTAGATTCTAATGCCTTATCTATTTATGGTCCAATTATTAATATTTCAACATTTGTTCAATGTTGTGCTTATTCCGTAGGTCAAGCTGCTCAACCTATAATTTCTACTAACTATGGGGCTAATAATGGCAGTAGAATCAAACAAACGCTTAAATATTGCCTTATTACAACTATTATATTTGCCCTATTTTGGACAAGCATTAGTTTAATTACCCCAACAAGTTTCATCTATTTATTTATGACACCTACTCAAGAAATTTTAGAAATTGGTCCTAGAATGATAAGAATCTATGCTTTATCTTTCTTATTATTACCTTTAAATATCTTCTCTACTTATTATTTCCAATCGATAATGAAACCAAAAGTATCATTTATAATTTCTGTTGGAAGAGGTCTAATTATAAGTGGCATATCAATCTATATATTACCTTTAATTAATTCTTCTTTAATTTGGTTTACAATGCCTATTACAGAAGCTATTATCGCTATTTATGTAATAATTCAAATAATACGTTATACTCATAAATTAGAAACAAACTAAAAGAGTCCAGTGGACTCTTTTTTTAGATAGATTCAATAAATTTCTTTTCAATTTCTTCTTGAGGTATGTCTAATACTATCGAAAATTCTTCATTAATTGATTGTCTTATTCTTTTTAAGAAATCATAATCGATTAAATTTAATGCTTTATTTTGTTCAATTAATTTATTTTGTTGAACATATAATGATTTAAGAATTAAAAAATAACTATTCATCGAATGATTTTGGAATAATTCTTGGAACTTCATTTTTCTTGTTTTTGCATCATTATACCAAATAGGTTCCATGTCTTTTAATTTATCAAATAAGTCTAATGCTTCTTCTTTTTTTATTAAAGGACGAAGTAATTTGTCAGTCTTGCTTTCAGGAAGCATGATTGATAAAGAAGCATTTTGAGGAGTTTTAATATATGGTTCAATAATGAAGAAATTTTCTTCACCATTACCTAAATCCATATGTTGTGAGGAAGCAATTTTAAAAACACCGCCGTTGATGACATGCACTACTACATCATTTATTTGATACATATTTCTTCCTCCTATAATCTATATTATACCACTTTTTCACCTTCAAAGTAGCAAATTTTTTTTACAAAAGAAAACCATGTGTAAACACATGGTTAGTTATTAATCTCTCGCAAATTGAGAATTATAGAGGTTATAATAGAAGCCTTGTTGCTTAATTAATTCTTCATGATTACCCATTTCAATGATGTTACCATCTTTCATAACAAGGATGATATCTGCCGATTGAATCGTTGATAATCTATGTGCGACAATAAATGAAGTTCTACCCTTCATTAATTTTTCAAATGCTTCTTGAATCTTTAATTCAGTACGAGTATCAATCGATGAAGTAGCTTCATCAAGAATTAAGATATTTGGACAAGCTAACATAATACGAGTAATACATAATAATTGTTTTTGTCCTTGAGATAAAGCTCCACCATCTTCATTAATATGGGTATCAAAACCATTTTCAAGTTGCATAATAAAGTTATATGAATTAGCTTCTTTACAAGCATTAATAATTTCTTCTTCACTAGCATCTGGTTTACCCATTGTAATATTTTCTTTAATGGTACCTGATTTTAACCAAGTTTCTTGTAAAACCATACCGATGTTATCTCTTAAAGATTTTCTTGTTATTTCATCAATCTTATTACCATCATAAGTAATAGTTCCTTCGTTAGTATCATAGAACCTCATTAATAAGTTAATAAGAGTGGTTTTACCACATCCTGTTGGACCAACAATCGCGATTCTTGTACCTTTTTTAACACTTAAATTAAAATCTTGAATTAAAGGTTTATTTGGAACATATGAGAAATAAACATGGTCAATATTAATATTACCTTCTAATGTTTCTACTACTTTATTATTAGAATCATCAATTTCTTCTTTTTGAGCGAGTAATTCAAATACTCTAGAAGCACAAGCAAAGGAATTTTGAAGTTCTGTAATAACAGAAGAAATATCATTAAATGGTTTAGTATATTGGTTTGCAAAACTTAAAAATGATGATAATCTACCTACACCAAAGATGGTTGCATCAGCGATAGAAATAACTTGATAAGCACCAACTAATGTAACAACTGCATAGACAATGGAGTTAACAAATCTTGTAGAAGGGTTAGTCAATGAAGAAAAGAAATTAGCTTTTAAAGAACAAGTATATAAACGAGCATTAATTTCATCAAATGATTCTTGATTATCATCTTGTTTATTGAATGCTTGGATAACTTTTTGGTTATTGATCATTTCTTCAATAAAAGCAGTTTGTTCTCCTCTAGTCATCGATTGTTTAATAAACATTGAATGAGTTCTACTTGCGATGAATTTGGCGACAAATAAGCTTAATGGAGTGACCAATACAACAACTAATGCAATTTGCCATCTATAAATAAACATTAAAACAATAGTACCAATAATTGTTAATACGCCGGTAAATAATTGGCTAAAGCCCATTAATAAACCATCGCATAATTGATCAACATCGGAAATGACATTAGATATAATTTGTCCATATGAATGAGAATCAATATAAGATAAAGGTAGACGTTCAATTTTAACAATTGCCTTATTTCTAATATCTTTAATAAGTGAATAAGTAATATTGTTATTAACTAAAGTCATCACAAATTGGCTCACACATATACCAACAATAACAATACTTAAAATAATAAATATGCGATAAATACCATTAAAATCGACATTGTTTTGACCAACGATTAAATCAATGGCATTACCTACTAAAATCGGATTAATTAGTGTTAAAGCAACGTTAATCAAAGCTAAGAAGATACTTAAAAATACTAAGAATGAATATTTTTTTAATTCTTTAAAAAGAAGAGCCATAGTTTGTTTAATAGACATATTAACGATCCTCCTTTTTTGTTTGTGAATAATGAATTTCTTGATATACTTCACAATTTTTTAATAATTCTTCATGTGTGCCAATTCCCACCATTTCACCATTATCTAAAACGATGATTTGATCGCAATGAGCGATCGAAGAAGTTCTTTGAGAAACAATAAATACAGTAGGTTTATAATCTAAATGTTTTAAAGCTTTTCTCAATTTAGCGTCTGTTGCATAATCTAACGCGCTAGAAGAATCGTCTAAAATTAATATATCAGGTTTACCAACTAATGCACGAGCGATACAAAGTCTTTGTTTTTGACCGCCCGAGAAGTTTTGACCATTTTGTTCTACTTCTGAATCTAAACCTGTTTCTTTCTTTTCTACTACATCAATTCCTTGCGCAGTTTTTAAAGCATCATAGATTTCTTCATCAGTTGCGTCTTTTTTTCTAAATGTTAAATTGGATCTAATTGTACCTTTAAATAAAACTGCTTTTTGTGGTACAACACCAAATTTGGATCTCAAGACATTTAAATCATATGAATTAACATTGTTTCCTTCAAGTGATACATTACCTTCACTTACATCATAGAAATGAGGTAATAAATTAACTAAGCTAGTCTTACCAGAACCCGTACCACCAATAATACCAATGGTATCACCTTTATTGACTTTAAAAGAAATATTTTTTAAAGCAGGAGAAGAACCTTCATGATATTTTAAAGTGACATTATTAAATTCAATATATGAAGTAGAAATATTTGTTTCATCAGAGAATTTTAAATTATCATCAATATTTAATACACTTTCAACACGGTTTGCACATGCAATTGCTTTATTAATTGTAATAATTAAAGAAGCAAATTTAATTAATTCAGTTAAGATAATTGATAAATAGTTATATAAAGCAATAACATTACCTTGGCTTAAATCACCTGTATTAACATTTATCGCACCAACATAAACAACTAAGATAATCGCAGCATTTAAAATGACATATGTTAATGGATTCATTAACCCATTAATCCAACCGATATGTTTTTGTTGTTTAGCTAAATCTTCATTCTTTGCTTGATAAGATTTAATTTCTGAATCTTCTTTAGAAAAAGCTCTAATAACTCTTGCACCAACTAAGTTTTCTCTAGTTGATAGAGTGATTGAATCTAGTCTTTCTTGTGATTTTTTATTTAATGGAATACATGTAAACATAATTGTTAAAACAACAATTAGTAAAATAATAATAACGCCTAAAAAGATTAATGAAATCTTTAAAGAAATGGTGCATGCCATAATTAATGCACCAAAGACAATAACTGGAGATCTTAAGAATAATCTTAAAGTCATATTAACACCATTTTGTACTTGGGTGGCATCACTTGTCATACGAGTAACTAAAGAAGAACTACCTACTTTGTCTAATGAATAATAAGGTAAAGATTGAATCTTTTTAAATAAAGCCTTCTTTAAATCAGTGGATAGACCAACGGCCGCGACAGCCGCGAAATATTGAGCAGTGATAGAAAATAAAAATCCAACTAATCCAACACCTAACATCAATAAAAACATATATAAAATATATTGTGTATCAGGAGTTGCAACATTGATGCCTTTATCAACAATGGCCGATACAATAATTGGTACAAGTAATTCCAAGAATGCTTCAATTAGTTTAAATAAAGGAGCCAATATCGATTGCAATTTATAATTTTTTAAAAAACTTAATGTCTTTTTCATATAATCCTTTCCAATAAAAATACACCTTTACGGTGCACTTTTATTTTTAAATCTATTTTTTATAGAAATCAATAATTAAATCAGCGCAATCTTCGATTGATAATTTGCTGGAATTAATCATTAAATCGTAGTTTGTAGGTTCTCCCCATTTTCTACCTGTAAAATGTGCATAGTTAGTTGCTCTTTTATCATCTTTTTCTTTTAAGATTTTTTCTGGAGATTCTTTACCTTCGTAATTACCTTTAGAAATACGTTCCGCTCTTACTTTTGGATCGCCATAAATAAATACGCTCATGACATCTTCTTTATCTTTTAAGATATAATCTGAACATCTACCAATAAAGACACATGGTCCTTTAGAAGCTAAATCATTGATAATTCTTTTTTCTTCAATGTAAAGAAGTTCATCAATGTTCATACCATTAATTTTGAATTTTCTAGAAGCATATTTACCAGGTTTATTGCCTGTTAAAGCTGTTTGTACTAAATTCTTTTCAAAGCCTGATTCTTCAGCGACATGTTCGATAATGTACTTATCATAAACTTCAATGCCTAGTTTTTTAGCGACTAATTCGCCAATTTCACGTCCGCCAGATCCGAATTGACGGCTAATAGTAATTATTTTTTTCATAAAATCATTCCTCCTGTATATTAAATTATCTTAATTATATCAATATTTTTTTTAAAATGTTAATTATTTTAAAATAATTATACATTTAATCGTCCACTTTACTATTATTAGTGTATTCCATTTACTATATAATAAAGAAAATATCAAAAATTAAAATTTTTACTTGCAATATGATTAATTTTAGTTGATAATAGAAAAGCAATGTCCGATGGACCAGTGGTGTAGCGGTTAACATGTCTCCCTGTCACGGAGAAGATCGCGAGTTCGATTCTCGTCTGGTCCGCCATGTGGCCCGGTAGCTCAGTTGGTAGAGCAAGGGACTGAAAATCCCTGTGTCGCCGGTTCGATTCCGGCCTGGGCCACCATCTAGACATTACTGGAAGGATATAATCCTTCCTTTTTTTGTATTTTGGAGGATATTATGGAATATATAAATAATTTAATTTCTTTCTTAGATAATTCTGTTAGTTCTTTCCATTCAACTAATAATTTAAGAAAAATGTTATTAGAAAATGGATATCAAGAAATAGAAGAACATTCTAATGTTAAATTAGAATTAGGTGGCAAATATTTTGTTACAAGAAATGGCACTTCTATTATCGCTTTTAATATCGGTAAAGACTTAGATTTAAATAATGTATCTTATAACATTGTCGCAAGTCATACTGATTCTCCAACATTTAAAGTAAAACCAAATTGCGATATGGTCAATCCTAATTATTTAAGATTATCTGTTGAAGCATATGGAGGTATGTTATGCGCTCCATGGTTAGATAGACCTTTATCTGTGGCAGGAAGAATTATTTTAAAAACTGACAAAGGTATTGAAACTAAACTTGTTAATATAGACAGAGATTTATTAATCATTCCTAATGTCGCAATTCACTTTAATAGACAAGCAAATACTGGTTTTGCATATAACTTATCAGTTGATACAATTCCTCTTTGCTCTTTAAATACTAAAACAACATTCTTAGATTTACTTGCAAAAGAATTGTCCATTTCTAAAGATGATATCATCGGTCATGATTTATATTTATATAACCGTGTTAAAGGTTCTATCTTAGGTTTTGAAAATGAATTCTTTGCTTCTAGTAAAATTGATAATCTAGAATGCGCTTATTGCTCAACTCAAGCATTTATTGAATCTAACCCATTACATCATATTAATGTCGTTGCTTCTTTTGACAACGAAGAAGTGGGTTCTGTAACTAGACAAGGTGCTGCTTCTACTTTCTTAAAAGATACTTTGGAAATGATTTCTTATTCATTAGGATTAAATGAATTAAAGCATAAAGAAGCTATCGCTAAATCATTTATGGTTTCTAGCGATAACGCTCACGCCATTCATCCAAACCATCCAGAATTATCTGATGCATTAAATAATCCTAAGATGAATCAAGGTATTGTTATTAAATTCAATGCCGCTCAATCTTATACAACAGATGGATTATCTTGTTCAATCTTTAAACAAATTTGTTCTAAAGCACAAGTTCCATTCCAATTCTTCACTAATCGTGCTGATTTAAGAGGTGGAGGAACATTAGGTAATATTTCTACATCTCAAGTTTCTTTAATGAGTGTCGATATTGGTTTAGCCCAACTTGCAATGCATTCATCTTATGAAACTGCTGGAACTAAAGATGTCACTTATATGATCAATGGTTTAAAAGCATTTTATCAAACAACATTAAAAACTATATCAAATACACAAATTGATTTAATTGATAATGACTAGAACACTTCGGTGTTCTTTTTATTTGCTAAAAAAAGGTAAAAAAAAATACCTTACGGTATTAATCTATATAAACGCGAAACGCGGAATAATCTTGGTTGCAGGGGGAAGATTTGAACTATCCGACCTCCGGGTTATGGGCCCGACGAGCTACCAGGCTGCTCTACCCTGCGATATCGATTGCTTGTTTATAATATCATTATAGATACATATATACAAGCATTTTTTTAATTTTTTTGAATTTTTAGACAATTAACATCAAACAAGGGATTGTAATTACGCATAATATATTAGAAAGTAAACCAATATTCGCGCATAATTCTTGTTCAGTTTGATGGATTTCTGCAAGGGAAAGAATAATCGCTCCACTCCCGTTTTTAGGATTTAACACTACATTTTTTAGGAGTAAATGATATTTTTGGCA
>CAVJGK010000010.1:0-23164 GCA_963648895.1 Lachnospiraceae bacterium
AAGTTAATTTAGAATAGACTACTTTATCAATAAATTTTGGAACTATTTCTAATATTTTTTTATCTGTTATTTTCTTTGAATCATTGACACCTAAATCTTTTAAATAAGGAATTATATCTTTATTGACGTAAGAAGCTACTACCACCACAGGACCAAAAAAATCACCAGTTCCAACTTCGTCTGAACCAATTTGACTTTCTACATCTAACCACGTTGCGATAATTTTTTCTTTCTTTTCATTTAAGATTGCATTTTCATCCCAAATACTAGCTTCGGACAAAGGAGAATTTCCCATAAAGACAGCTTTTAAACCATTTTTTGATTGATAGATAGTAATAGAAACTTCATCGATAGTTTTACATGCAAAAACGATGTAAGGATCATTTTTTTTGATCTCACAATCAGAATAAAAATCCTTCATTTTAATTAAAGTTTCTTGATTAATTTTTAAAGTAACGCTTTCCATATTTTCACCTTAAACAATATAACATTTTATCATTATTATTAAAAGTGAAATTAAAAAAGACCTCCTTAGAGGTCAAGATTATTTCTCATTACGATATTTTAGACTTGCTTTAATAAAGCCTAAGAATAATGGATGAGGTCTAGTTGGACGAGATAAGAATTCTGGATGGAATTGGCAAGCAACAAAGTAAGGATGGCTTGGAAGTTCAATAATTTCAACTAATCCTTTTTGAGGATTGATACCAGAAATTACTAATCCATTTTGTTTAACAACATCTAAATATTCATTATTAAATTCATATCTATGACGATGTCTTTCTTGAATATGGTCTTGAGCATATAAATCATGAGCTTTAGTGCCTTTAACTAAATCACAATCATAAAGACCAATTCTTAAAGTACCTCCAATATCAATTCCAACATATTGATTATCTAATAAATGGATGATAGGGTTTCTAGTTTCTGGAGTGATTTCAGAAGAATCAGCATCTTTGATATTACAAACGTTACGTGCGAATTCAATACAAGCAAGTTGCATACCATAACAAATACCAAAGAATGGAATATTATGTTCACGAGCATAAGTGATCGCTTTTAATTTACCTTCAGTCGCTCTTTTACCAAAGCCACCTGGAACTAAAATACCATCGAGAGTAGATAATTCTTGTTCAAATTCTTCTGAATCATAATTTTCTGATAAGATCCAATGGATGTTAATATTTTTATTGACTGCATAACCTGCAGCTTTTAATGCTTCAACAACGCTTAAATAAGCATCGTGTAATTGAATATATTTTCCAACAATACCAATATCAATGTCACCATCTAAAGAAGAGATAGTGGAAATTAATTTATTCCATTCACTCATGTCGATAGGTTTAGCATCTAAATGGAAATGATTTAAGATAATTTCATCGGCGTGTTGAGAAAGTAAATTATTTGCTACTTCATAAATAATTTTTTCATCTTTACAATCTAATACTTCTTTTACATCAGTTAACATTTTAACTTTTGCTTTAGTATCTTCATCAATTGCTTTTTCACAACGAAGAACTAACATATCAGGAGTGATACCATAACTTCTTAATTCACGGACGGAATGTTGAGTAGGTTTTGTTTTAATTTCTTCAGTAGTACCTAAAATAGGAACAAGAGTATTATGGACATAGAATGTATTTTCAAAGCCAACATCTTGTCTCCATTGTCTAATTGCTTCAATAAATGGTAAAGATTCATAATCACCAACTGTACCACCTAATTCAGTGATAATGACATCGGCATTAGATTCTTCTGCCGCTTTTTTAATATAGTGTTTAATTTGATTAGTGATATGAGGAATAACTTGGACAGTTTTACCTTCATAATCTCCACGTCTTTCTTTTTGAATTACTTGTTGATATACCTTACCTGCAGTGACATTACTTCTTTTTGATAATCTTTCATCAATAAATCTTTCATAGTGTCCTAAATCAAGGTCGGTTTCCGCGCCATCATCAGTGACAAATACTTCACCGTGTTGATAAGGTGACATTGTTCCTGGATCAACGTTGATGTATGGATCAAATTTTTGCATAAATACCTTTAATCCACGATTTTTTAAAAGTCTTCCTAAGCAGCTTGCAACAATCCCTTTACCTAAAGATGAAACAACTCCTCCTGTGACAAATATAAACTTTGTTTCTTTTCCCATATTCTTCCTCCATATTAATAAAAAAAGACTCCTAGTGTTCAGGAGTCTTGAATTACCATAATATATTTGTGGTGCCCTTATAATTTTCATACATTTAAAATTTTAATACAAGTAAAATTAATTACTTTTTAAAATTTCATTAATCTCATTAATTTATAAATATATTAATAAGGATAATAGTGAAAAAAATAAGTCTCAAAAAAAGTTTTTAAAAAAAATAAATAATTTAGCACTCTTTTGTTGACAATGCTAAAAAAGTGACTATACTATAATTAGCACTAGGGAAAAATGAGTGCTAAAAAGGAGGTAAAGGTATGACAAGAAAAGATTACATCCTGAAATGTATTGTTGAATACTTCATTAAAAAAGCTGAACCTATTGGCTCAAGCACATTAATTGATGAATTCAATCTTGATTGTTCAAGCGCGACTGTAAGAAACGTTATGGCTGAACTTGAAAAAGATGGACTTATTGAAAAGACCCATACATCGTCTGGTCGAGTTCCTTCTAATAAAGGTTATAGTTATTACATCAAATATCTTAGAAATAAAGATGTTGATGAAACTTATAAAAATCAACTTGCGAAAATCTTTACTGAAAGAGAAAAGTCAATCGATGATGTTATTAAAGAATCATGTGCGATTTTATCCCATATGACTAACTTAGCTTCAATCGTCTTAGGACCTGAAGCAACGGAAGAACATCTTGTATCGGTTCAAGCTATTCCTCTAAGCGACAAATCTCTTACCTGTGTATTTGTTACAGATAAAGGATATGTCGAAAATAAGACATTTGTCTTAAATGATCAAACTTCTTTAAAGGATATTAAAGAATGTGTCGCGATTTTAAATGATCGATTAGTTGGAGCTTCTATTTCTGAATTAACTTCCAGAATGGAAATGATTAAACCATTAATCAGTGAATATGTTAAATCCAACGATGCGATTTATCGAATGATCGCAGAAACATTATTAAGATTCCAAGAAGAAAGAGTATCGATGTTTGGTCAATCCAATTTACTTAACCAACCTGAATTCACCCAAGATGCAGATAAGTTAAAAAGATTGCTTGAATTCTTTGAACATCCATCCAAAGTTAACGATGTGTTAAAACAAAAAGTAAAATCAAGCAATGATGACTTTGAAGTTTATATTGGTGATAACAATGGCTACAACGATGTATCAATGATTACTTCTAATATTAAAGTTGGTGATAAACAACTCGGCAAAATTGCTTTAGTTGGTCCAACTAGAATGGATTATGAAAAAGTATTATCCGCGTTAGAATATTTCGTTGATCAAATTGAAGATTTATATGAAAAAAGAAAGGAAGAATTAGATGAAGAAAGATAAAGATGAAGAATTAAAAGAATCTAATGAAACTGAAAATAAAAAAGAAGATAAAGTTGAAAAATCTTTAGAAGATCAAATCTTAGAATTAAACGACAAAGTTAAATATTGGCAAAATAAGTATTATGAAGCTTATGCTGATATGGATAATCTAAAGAAGAGAATGGAAAAAGACCATCAACAAGTTATCAAATATCGTGGTCAAGGCTTCTTAGAAGCATTACTTCCAGTATTTGATAATTTCTATAACTGTTTCAAGGTTACTCCAGATGATCCAAAACTCGCAGCTTATTGCAAAGGATTTGAAATGATTTATAACCAAATGGTCAATTGCTTAGAAGGCGAAGGCGTAAAAGAAATTATGCCTAAAGTTGGTGATAAATTCGATCATAACTCCATGCAAGCGGTTGATGTAGCTGAAGGAGAAGAAGATGATTTAGTTGTTAAAGTTTCAACTAAAGGTTACTTCTTAAAAGATCGTCTAGTAAGACCTGCAATGGTTGTAGTTTCTAAAAAAGCAAAGAAAGAAGAAACTAATAACGAAAGTGAAAATAAAGAAGTTGAAGAAACTTCAAAAGAAAATTAATAAAGGAGATTTAAAATTATGGCAAAAGAAATTATCTTAGGTATCGACTTAGGTACTACAAACTCAGTTGTAAGTTACATGCAAGAAGATGGTAAATGGAAAGTTATTCCTAACCCAGAAGGACCAAATACTACTCCATCAGTAGTTTCATTCAAACCAGATGGTGAAGAAATTGTTGGTCATGCTGCAAAAAGACAATTATTAACTAACCCAGATACAGTTGCATCTATTAAAAGAAAAATGGGTACAAATGAAAAAGTACACATTTCATGCTTAAATAAAGATTTCACACCACAAGAAATCTCTGCAAAAATCTTAGCTTATATGAAGAAATATGCAGAAGACAACTTAGGTCAAAAAATTGAAAAAGCAGTTATTACAGTTCCAGCTTATTTCAACGATGCACAACGTCAAGCAACTAAAGATGCTGGTCAAATCGCAGGATTAGATGTTGTTAGAATTATTAACGAACCTACTGCTGCAGCATTAGCTTATGGTGAAGATAACAAGACAGACAAAGACCAAAAGATCTTAGTTTATGACTTAGGTGGTGGTACATTCGATGTATCTATCCTTGAAATTGCAGATGGTACTTTCGAAGTTATCGCAACTGCTGGTGATAACCACTTAGGCGGCGATGACTGGGATAACAAACTCGCAACATTCTTAAAAGATCAAATCAAAGCTCAATATGGTGTTGATTTATCAAACGATAAGATGGCTTCACAAAGATTAAAAGAAGAAGCTGAAAAAGCAAAAATTGCTTTATCAAGCCAATTAAAAACAACAGTATCTCTTCCTTTCATTGCAATGACTGCAAATGGACCTGTTAACTTCGAAATGGATATCACAAGAGCTAAATTCGAAGAATTAACACGTGACTTATTAAGAAGAACAGAAGAACCAGTTAATAGAGCATTATCAGATGCAAAATTATCTGCATCACAACTTGATGAAGTTATCTTAATCGGTGGTTCTACAAGAATGCCAGCAGTATTAGAAATTGTTAAACGTTTAACAGGTAAAACTCCTAATATTTCAGTTAACCCAGATGAAGCAGTTTCAGTTGGTGCCGCTATCCAAGGTGGAGTTATCCGTGGCGATAAGAAAGACGTATTATTACTCGATGTTACTCCTTTAACATTAGGTATTGAAACAATGGGTGGTGTCTTAACTCCATTAATCACAAGAAATACAACAATTCCTACAACAAAATCTCAAGTATTCTCAACTGCAGAAGATAACCAACCTTCAGTTGACATCATGGTCTACCAAGGTGAAAGACCAATGGCAAGAGATAACAAATTATTAGGTTCATTCAGACTTGATGGTATTAGACCAGCAAGAAGAGGTCAACCAAGAATTGAAGTTACATTCAACATCGACGTTAACGGTATTGTTAATGTTAAAGCTAAAGACTTAGATACAAACAAAGAACAACAAATCACAATCTCTGGTTCAAATGGCTTATCTAAAGAAGAAATCGATAGAATGGTCAAAGAAGCTGAAGCTAATAAAGAAGCTGATGAAAAGAGAAAAGAAGAAATCGAAGTCAAGAATAAAGCAGAATCATTCATTTCTCAAATTGATGAAGCTTTAGCGACAAATGGCGATAAGATGGACGCTAAACAAAAAGAAGAAACAGAAAAATTAAGAAATGAATTAAAAGAAGCTATCGATAAGAACGATATCCCAACATTAAAAGAAAAGATGTCTCAACTTGAACAAGCTGCAGCAATGGCTCAACAATATCAAAGCCAAGCAGGTGCTTCTCAAGCAACTGATACAACTTCAACAAGTGATACTTCATCAACATCTTCAAATTCAAACGATGATGTAATCGATGCAGATTTCACAGACAAAGCTAACTAATTCAATAAATGGTGGGCGCTAAACCCACCATTATATTGTTATTTATAGGAGGTAATTATGGCAGAGAAAAGAGATTATTATGAAGTCTTGGAACTTGATAAAAATGCGACTGAAGACCAAATTAAGTCACAATATCGTAAACTCGCTAAAAAATATCACCCAGATTTAAATAAAGAACCAGGCGCAGAAGCTAAATTCAAAGAAGTACAAGAGGCTTATGAAGTCCTTTCTGATCCTCAAAAGAAAGCAACTTATGATAAATTTGGTCATGCTGCTTTTGATCAAAATGGTGGTCAAAGCGGATTTGGTGGCTTCCAAGGTGGCTTCCAAGATGTCGATTTAAATGATATCTTTGGATCATTCTTCGGCGGAGGAGCAAGAAGAAAACAACAAACAGGACCAACTAGAGGTAATGATAGATTCATGACAGTTAGAATTAACTTCATGGATGCAATTAAGGGTAAAAAGATTGAATTAAATATTACTCTTGATGAAAATTGCCCTACATGTAATGGTTCCGGTGCAGCTTCTCCAAGCGATATTGTTACTTGTAATACATGTAATGGTACTGGCTATATATCAAAAAGAGTTCAATCCATCTTTGGTATGATTCAAGAAACTCAATCAGTATGTCCAACTTGTTCTGGTAGCGGCAAAACAATTAAGAATAAATGTTCTGCATGCCAAGGCAAAGGATATAACAGAGTTAAACGTAAGATTGAAGTCAATATTCCTGCTGGTATTAACAATGGTCAACAAATAAGAGTTACTGGCAAGGGTGAAAGAGGCTCTAATGGAGGACCAAATGGTGATTTATATATCGAAATTGTTGTAGATACAGATTCATCATTCAAAAGAGATGGAAACGATATCCATGTCGATTTAGAAGTCAACATGATTGATGCTGCTTTAGGTTGCACAATGTCCGTTCCAACCGTTTATGGCGAAGTTGATGTCAAGATTCCTGAAGGTAGCCAATCTGGCCAAACATTAAAACTTCGTGAAAAGGGCGTTAAAGATATTAGAGGTAATTCCTTTGGTGATCAATATATTCATTTAAAAGTTGTTACTCCAACTAAGTTAAATGATGAACAAAAAGAATTGCTTAGAAAATTTAAAGATATTGAAGAAACTAAATCTACTAAAACAAGTATCTTTGACAAATTAAAAAAGAAAAAGAAATAGATTGAAATGCTAGTGTTTGTCCTAGCATTTTTTTCGTATTTGCTATTTATTTAATTATTTGTTAAAATACTAAAAAAGAGGTGGTAAGAAGTGAAAAAATGTCCATATTGTAAAACATTGATGAATGATGATATTACTTCATGCCCAAATTGTTTAAAAGATGTACCTCTTTCTGCCAAAATGCCAGAAATTGTTTCATCAAAAAATAAATATTCTTTTTATTATCTCATTTTTGGCTTAATCATTTCTATTGGTAGTATCGTGGCAGCTTTTTCTCAAAGAGATAATAAATATGTTTATGAAAATCAAATTACTACATTAAAAAAACAAATCCAAGAATCATCGATTCAAGATGAAATTAATCATCTTAATGACCTATTAGAAAAAGCTTATTCTTCACAAAAAGCTTGTGAGTTTAGAGAATATGCATTCTATGTTTTCTGCGGAGTTGGTGTTTTATTAATCGTTATTGGAATTGTTTGCTTTATCAAAAATAGGAGGAAGAAATAATGAACATTGCATTTATTTTAACTACAGGTCATGGTAATAAATTCATGAACCAAACTAATAAAGTATCAAAAAATGTCTATGAAGATTTTAGAACTAGAATCGCGTGTCGCGTTATTGATACTTTCCAAAAACATCCGGACATTGATAAAATTGTTATCATCACTGATTTAGAATATGTCAAAAAAACTGAAGATGTTGTCAAATTAAGAAATTTTGTTAAAGTAATGGGTGTAGTTTCTGGCGGTGTATCGCAAGAAGCTAGTATCAATTCGGGTATCATGTTTTTAAACAAAAGCGATAATTATGTTTCTAACGCAAATATTATTATCCATGATGCTAGTAGAATAAATGTTACTAAAAATGATATTTCTTTAGTTGTTGAAAATATGAAAGTTCATGAAGCAGTTTCTTTTATTAAATCTGTTTCAAGAAAAACAATTACAAAAACTAGTGATAACTTCATTGATAAGATTGTTGAAAAATCAGATATTTATTCAATTGTAACTCCTCAAGGATTTAAATTAGATCGCTTAAGAACTGCGCATAATTTCGCTTTGGATTTAAATCAAAGATTTGATGATGAAACATCTTTAATGAAATTAATTAACGTTCCTACATATTTATTACTTGATGAAACTAACCATTTAAATACATATACAGAAATGGATTTACTCGTTGCAGAATTTTTATTACAAAACTAAATAAAACAAGTTTAATGAGACTAACTTTTGTGCTAGTCTCATTTTTTTATGGAAGTTAGTTTATTTAATAAACTTTTATTGATAAAAAAGTAACAATTTTTCATGTTTTTAACATGTGTATACTTTACAAATCTTTTTTTATTTAATAAAATTAAAAAAGAGGTGTTTTATGGACCAAGTAAAGATTTTAGAAGTTAAAGAGTCTATTTTAGGCAATAATGACTTAGAAGCGAAGCAATTAAGAGCATTATTGAACAAGAAAAAAGTTTTTTTACTTAATTTGATGTCTTCACCTGGCAGTGGGAAAACATCGACATTAATTAAACTGATCAATATCTTAAAAAAAGACTTCAAGATTGGGGTAATGGAAGCTGATATCGATTCGGATGTAGACGCATTAACAATCCAAAAAGAAACAGGTGTTAAAGCGATTCAATTACATACTGGTGGTATGTGTCATCTAGATGCGAGTATGACCTTCCAAGGACTTGAAGCAATCGGATATGAAGATTTTGATTTTATCGTTTTAGAAAATATTGGCAATTTGGTTTGCCCAGCAGAATTTGATACTGGAGCCCAAGTCAATATGACAATCCTATCTGTTCCAGAAGGAGACGATAAACCTTCTAAATATCCATTGATATTTGAAGTTAGTGATTTAGTTGTAATTAATAAAATAGATGTTTTACCAGTATTTGACTTCGATGTTGAAGTATGCAAAGAAAGAATAAAACAAGATAATCCAAAAGCAGATGTATTATTAATCTCCGCGAAAACTGGGGAAGGAGTTAATATCCTTGCTTCTTGGATAAAAAATAAAATTGAAAGCATAAAAAAAGGAGAGTAGTATATGCCAGAAATGAGTAAAAAAGTTGTCCCTCCACACATGAGTGACAAAGTAGCAAATGAAAAGATTGTAAAATTAGGTAAAAAGATTACTGATGTTTTTGCCCACAAATTACATGGTTTAAAAGTAGAAGATCCTGAATATTGGGGACTTGCAGATATTGTAAGCGATGAAATGGCTGATATTGCCTTAACAATGAAATTAAGACAACATTATACATTTGAAGAATTATGCAAGATGAATCCTACTCAAGCTAAGGATAAACAACATTTCCAAAAAGTATTAGATGAAATGGCATATATTGGTTTATTAGAATATGATTATGGTTATCATTATGATCATAACGGAAGAACTGAACCTCAATCAGAAAGAAGATATATTCTTCCTATGTTTGTTCCAGGTAGTGCTGAATTATTTAACATGGATGAAAAATTCATTACTCCTGATGGAAAGAAAATGGAAAATCCACGTTTAAAAGACCATCCAACAGTTGCTTCATTCTTTGAAAGAATGACATTTATTCCACTAGATGGAATTACTCAACTTGTTCCTCCTGGTGGAAGTGGTGTTGGAATGCATGTCATCCCAGTTGAAAAAGCAATTGAAATGGAAAATACTTCCATGGACTTAGAACATTTATCATATTGGTTAAAGAAATATGAAGGTCATATCGGTGTTGGCCAATGTTCTTGTAGAGCTTCAAGAGCTGTTTTAGATGATGGTTGCGCAGATGATCAATATAACTGGTGTATCGGTGTTGGTGATTTCGCAGATTATTGCCGTGAAACTGGCAAAGGTCATGATATTTCTTATGAAGAAGCAATGAGAATTTTAAAAATTGCTGAAGACAATGGCTTTGTTCACCAAATCACAAATATTGATGGAGAAAATAAAATCTTTGGTATTTGTAACTGTAATGTTAACATTTGTAATGCTTTAAGAACATCACAATTATTTAATACTCCAAATATGTCTCGTAGTGCTTATACAGCACATGTCGATCCTAAAAAGTGTGTCGCTTGTGGTAAGTGTGTTGAATATTGCCCAGCTGGTGCAGTTAAATTAGGTCAAAAATTATGTAAAAAAGATGGCTCACAAGTCGTTTATCCAAAACATGAATTACCTGACAATATGAGTTGGGGCGCAGATAAATACGATGAAAACTATCGTGATAATAATAGAATTAATTGCTATGAAACAGGTACTGCTCCTTGTAAAACAGCATGTCCTGCACACGTTGCAGTTCAAGGTTATTTAAAATTAGCGGCAGAAGGAAGATATAAAGATGCATTAGCTTTAATTAAGAAAGATAATCCATTACCTGCAATCTGCGGTCGTATTTGTAATAAACGTTGTGAAGAAGCTTGTACTAGAGGCGATATTGATAAGGCAGTTTCTATCGATGCAGTTAAAAAGTTCTTAGCGGAACAAGATTTAAAAGCAGAAACTCGTTATATCCCAGAAGTTACAATCGCTTCCAATAGATTAGATCATTGGGATCAAAAAATCGCAATTATCGGTGCTGGTCCTGCTGGCTTATCATGTGCTTATTATTTAGCAACTAAAGGTTATAAACCAACAATTTTCGAAAAGAATAAAAAATGTGGTGGTATGTTAACTTATGGTATCCCATCATACAAACTTGAAAAAGATGTCATCGAAGCAGAAATTGATGTCATTAGAGAATTAGGCGTTGAAATCAAAACTGGTGTTGAAGTCGGTAAAGATATTTCCTTAGATGAATTAAGAGCGCAAGGCTATAAAGCATTCTATATCGCAATTGGTTGCCAAGGTGGTAAACTTCCTGGCGTACCTGGAGAAGATGCAAAAGGCGTTGATATCGCAGTTAATTTCTTACATAATGCTGCAGAAGATTTATCACAAAAACTCGATGGTGATGTCATTGTCGTCGGTGGTGGTAACGTTGCAGTCGACTGCGCTAGAACAGCAGCGAGATTTGGTGCTTCTAAAGTAAGCATGTTCTCACTTGAAACACGTGAAGAAATGCCTGCTTCAAATGAAGAAATTGAAGAAACACTTGAAGAAAATATTGAAATTAACAATGCTTGGGGACCAAAAGAAGTTCTTAAAGATGAAAATGGCAATGTTACAGGTGTTATCTTTAAAAAATGTGTATCTACAAAAGACTCAACAGGTAGATTTAATCCTCAATATGATGAAAACGAAACTATTGAAGTTAAAGCAAGCCATGTAGTATTTGCTATTGGACAAGGAATTATCTGGGGCGATTTATTAAAAGATAGCAAAGTTACTTTCTGGCATGGTAATTATCCAATTGCAGATAAATTAACATATCAAACTGCTCAAGAAGATATCTTCGTTGGCGGTGATGTTTATACAGGTCCTAAATTTGCAATTGACGCAATTGAAGCTGGTAAATGTGCGGCAGAATCATTACATAGATATGTTCACGAAGGTGCTTCATTAACTATCGGTAGAAATAAAAGAGATTTCATTATGCTCGATAAGAACAATATCAAAGTTGATTCTTATGACCATGCAGGTAGACAAGAAGCAGGATTTGATAAATCAATCGATGCAAAAAAATCATTCAAAGATGCTCATTTAACATTAACTGAAGAACAAGTTAAGATTGAAACCTCAAGATGTTTATCTTGTGGTGCATCAGTAGTTGATGAAAATAAATGTATCGGCTGTGGCGTTTGTACAACAAAATGTATGTTTGACGCTATTACATTAGTAAGAGATCATCCAGAATGTACAAAGATGGTCAAAGCTGAAGATAAGTTCAAATATATCCTTCCATATGCAATTAAACGTGCTGTAAAGATTAAATTTGGTAAACATACACCAGAAGAAAAAGCATCTGAAAAAGCACACAAAGAATGGAAAAAAGCTCAAAAGAAAGCAGCTAAGGAAGCAAGCAAATAATGCATGAATTAGGAGTTACTTTCCACGTAGTAGATCATGTAGTTTCAATTGCGCAAAAAAACGATATAAAAAAAATTGACCGAGTCATTATTGAACTTGGTGAAGTTTCTACCGTTGTTCCTGATTTATTAATCGATTGTTGGAACTGGGCAAGAAAAAAACATGCTGAATTAGAAGAATGTGAATTAATAGTTGAAACTATTAAAGCTGTGACATTCTGTGAGGATTGTAAGAAAGAATATTCTACTGTTGAACATGGAAAAACATGTCCATATTGTGGTTCAGAAAATACATATTTACTTAGAGGAAATGAGTTTACAATTAAACAAATTGAAGTTGATTAATAAGGTTGTGTAGGTGTGAAATCACTTACACAATCTTTTTTTCTATTTTTGAAAAAAAAGTGTGTTTTATATTTGCTTTTCTAATATAATGTTTTAGGTTAGACATAAGTTTAATTTACATTTAAGAAAGGTACTTAAAAAAATGAAAATCGGACAATACAAAGAAAACAAACTTGGCAAAGTTCATGCGGAAGAAGTTAAAGACGAAGAAGTCGAAATGGAAATCGCAAATATGTTAAAACAAGCTTCTTCTTTTGAAGAAGTAGAAGGTGAATCTAAATTAGGTTCTGTTGTTAACATTGACTTTGAAGGTTTCTGTGATGGCGTTGCTTTTGAAGGCGGCAAAGGTGAAGGATATGATCTTGAATTAGGATCAAATACATTTATCCCAGGATTTGAAGATCAATTAGTTGGTTTCAAAAAAGGTGATGAAGTTGATGTCAATGTCACATTCCCTGAAAATTACCAAGTAGAAAATTTAAAAGGTAAGCCAGCTTTATTTAAATGCAAAATCAATGCAGTTAAAGAAAAGAAAGAAGCTACATTAAATGATGAATTTGTAAAACAATATGGTCTTAATACTGTTGAAGAATTCAAAAAAGAATTAAAGAATCAAATGTATCTTCAAAAAGAAAATAAAATGTTAAATGATTATTTAACAAAATTATTAGACCACATTGTTGAAAATTCAGAAATTGAAGTTTCAAAAGAAGAATCTGATAAGAAAGTTCAAGATATGATTGATTATTATGATAGAGCAATGGCTCAATATGGTTCTAACATTGATGGTTATTTACAAATGATCAATTCTACTATGGAAGATTTCAAAAAAGAAATTGAACCAGAAGCTGTCAAATCAAGCAAGATTGATACAATCTTTGATGAAATCGCTAAATTAGAAAATATCATTGTTACTGATGAAGAATTAAATTCACAAATCGCTTTAATGAAAGCACAATATTCTTTAACTCAAGAACAAATTGATTCTACTTTAGCTTTACATAAAGACGATATGAAAAAAGATATCGCACGTAACAAAGTATCTGAATTCTTAGTAAAGAATAACGATTAATTTTTGTCTATTGGAAAGGAGATGGTAAAAATGGATAGTTCGAAACCGCGAGAAATTAATGAACCTGGTTTTAGAGGCATTTTTACCATGTTCTTAAAATAAAATACATATTAAATGCCTCTTTATATAGGAGGTAATTATGAATGAATTAATTCAAGAAATTTTAGATATTGTCAGATCTAATATTTCTTCACAAGAAAAGAAAGAAAAACTCTCACACTACCACGATTCTGACGTCGCGGATGCTTTTGAATTTTTATCAGATGAAGAGAAAGCAGAATTAACAAAAATCTTAGGTGCCGAAGAAGCTTCTGATATTTTAACTTATGTTGAAGATAAAGATGAATTCTTAGACTACATGAAAGAAGATCAAGCGGCAGACATTATTGAAAATATGGATGCAGATGATGCGGTCGATGCTCTTCAAGAAATGGAAGATGAAGATAGAGAGAAAATCTTAAACTTAATCGAAGATGATGAAGTTAAAGAAGATATTAAATTAATTTTATCATTCGAAGATGATGAAGTTGGTTCTTTAATGACCACTAACTACGTCACCATTTTAGATACAGATGATGTAAAAAAAGCAATGAAGAAAGTCATTGAACAAGCTAGTGACAATGATAACATTTCACTTATTTTCATCACTGATAAAGATGATAAGTTCGTTGGCGCTTTAAATTTAAATGATTTAATTATCGCTCGTCAAGGTGATGATTTAATGGCTAAAGCAATTACTAATTATCCATCGATAAGAGCTAAAGCTAAAATTGATGATGTTATTAATGACATTAAAGATTACAACGAAAAAATTATTCCAATTGTTGATGATGACGATAAGATCATTGGTGCTTTAACCGCGAATGACGTTGTTGAACTTGTTACAAGTGAATTACACGAAGATATGCACCGTTTAGCTGGTTTAACTTCCGAAGATAAAGATGAATCAATTTGGGTATCTATGAGAAAAAGATTACCTTGGTTAGTCTTATTATTATTCTTAGGATTAGTTGTTTCTAGTGTAGTTTCTGCTTTTGAAACTGTTATTGCCGTAATCTCTGCAGCAGTATTGTTCCAATCTGTTGTCTTTGATATGGCTGGTAATGCAGGTACTCAATCTTTAGCGGTTACTTTAACCGATATTAATGATGAAGATGAAATCGGCAAAAAGAAAATCATGAAAATGCTTTATAAAGAAACTTTAGTCGGTATTTTCAACGGTATCTTATTAGGTATTTTATCATTTGGTGTTATTTTCTTATTCTTAGTTATTAGACATGAAGGAGTCTATTCAGATAAATCTAATGTCTTTGATGCAATGGATTGTTTGAAAGTATCTGCAAGTGTCGGAACTGCTTTAATTATTTCTATTACTTTATCTAATATCGTTGGTTTATTATTACCAATCTTATTTAAGAAGATAAAAGTAGACCCAGCAGTAGCATCAGGACCAATGATCACAACTATTAATGATATGGTTTCTGCTTGCGTTTATTACACATTAATCGGCGTTTTCTTCGCATTATTCTAATTTTTTAGAAAAAAATACAAAAAATTAAAAAAATGTCTTGATTTATTAGGTAAATGTTTGGTATTATTATAAGGCATTGAGCGAATGTCTTATATGGCGGTGTAGCCCAGTTGGTTAGAGCGGCCGGCTCATACCCGGCAGGTCGAGGGTTCGACCCCCTCTGCCGCCACCAATTATAAGGACCCTTAGTTCAATGGTTAGAGCCCCCGTCTCATAAACGGGTCGTTGCAGGTTCAAGTCCTGCAGGGTCCACCAACTTAATAAACAAACATGGAGAAATACCCAAGTGGCTGAAGGGGATGGTCTTGAAAACCATTAGGGGGTGAAAGCCCCGCCAGAGTTCAAATCTCTGTTTCTCCGCCAGTAGAAAATTTAGACACCTTCGGGTGTCTTTTTTCTTTATATATAAGTTTAAAATCTATATAATAAAAACATGGAGGAAACAAGATGGAAAATGAAAATTTATTAGAAGCAAAACAAACTTTATTATGGTGCTCAATAGTCGATATAGGATTATTTATTTTATCATCATTTTGTTTTTTTATCGATCAAATGTGGATTCCTTTAGGATTTCTTCTTGGAGGATTCTTTTCAAATATTAATTATTTAGTTTTATACTGGTTTACCGGTTTATTATTAAAACCATTTTCAAGAAGAAAACTTTTATCTGCGTCTTTATACCTTCTAAGAATGTTATTATTTGCTTTAGGATTATTTATTTGCATCTTTTTACAATCAAAAGGATATAAGATTTTCTTCTTTGGAACATGCCTTGCATCTTATTTAGTTAACATTGTTGTGCTAATTGTAGTCAATAACAAAAATGATAAGAAAAAGGCCTTAGAAAATAAAAAAAATTAACTTCATTTTAACTAAAAATCAATAGAAAATTACAAACAAAAATCCTATAATAATTCATGGGTTATCCAAAAAGGAGGCAATTAATGAGTAATATATTAGCTATTACATTTTCGACTGATATATTTCCAGCTGAACTTATCGTTAGTTTAGGAATTATCTTAGTCATATTAATATTAAGCTTAATTGTCTTTTTTAAAGCGAAGAAAGTTGATCCGTTAGAAAAGCCAAAGGGAATTATGTTATTGGCCGAAATGTATGTTTCTTTTATTGACAAAACTATCGGTGAAAACTTAGGTATTCAATTTAAAAAGATTGCTGGTGCAGTATATGGTGGCTTATACATCTATCTATTTGCATGTATGTTAATTGGTTTATTAGGTTTTGAATCACCAATTACATTCTTATACATACCAGTAACATTAGGTTTAACTACATTTATCTTAATACATGCAACTGCAGCGCATTATAATAAGTGGAGATATTTCCATCGTTATATCGAACCAATGGCGTTCTTCTTACCTATTAACTTATTATCAATGTGGGCTCCATTACTAAGTTTATCTTTCCGTTTATTCGGTAATGCTGTCGCAGGTTATGTTATTATGAAAATGGTATACTGGGCATTTGAACCTTTAACTATTGCCGGAGGATTTATCTCTCCAGCTTCGTTAATCGCTCCAGTATTACACGCTTACTTTGATGTCTTCAGTGCTTATATTCAAACCACTGTATTTACATTATTATCAATGGCTTTAATTAAGAATGAAGTTCCAGAAGACATTAATACTCAAAAAGAAAAAGAATATAAGGAAAGTGTTGCTAAGTTAGAAGAAGTTAGAAACTTAACTAACGCAATGAACAAATAACAAGGAGGATAAAATATGTTATTAAATTTTTTAGCAGAAGCAAGTTCTTACAACGAATTTTTTAGTGCAGGTTTGGCATTATTAGGTTCAGGTATCGCAGTTTTAGGTGGTATTGGTCCTGGTATTGGTGAAGGTTTCGTTTGTAAAGCAGGTGTTGAAGGCGTTGCAAGAAACCCAGAAGCAGCTGGCTCAATTCGTTCAACAATGATCTTAGGTTGTGCTCTTTGTGAAACAACTGGTATTTATGCTTTCTTAATTGCTTTATTACTCTTATTCGTTCACTAATTTTAAATGAAAAAGAAATTACCAATATTAATTGTTAGTTTAATATCTTTAGTAACCTTATCTTCTTGTTCAGGTCAACCTTTAGGCCAAGAAGATTTCGTTAAAAAGATGTTTGGCTCATGGCAATCATTAGTCATTCAATTAACTTCTACATTAATATTATTCCTCGTTGTAGGATTCTTTGTTTTTAAACCAGTTCGTAAAATTTTACAAACTCGTCAAGATTATGTAGTTTCTCAAGTTAAAGATGCAGAAGCATATAAAGAAGATGCAAAATTAAAGCAAGATGAAGCTGATAAACGCATAGCTTCTTTAAACGATCAAGCAAAATTAATTATTGATGAAGCTAATAAGAATGCTGCAACAATCAAAGATAACGCTAATAAGGAAATGGATGAAGAAAGACTTCACCAAAAAGCATTATTAGCAAAAGAAATTGAACAAGAAAAAGTAAAAGCAAAAGAAGAAATACGCAAAGAAATTGTCTCAGTCGCTCTTGATGCTTCTAAAGCAATTTTAGAAAGAGAAGTGACTAAGTCAGACAATGATAAAATTGTTGATGACTTTATTAAGGAAGTAGAATCTGATGAATAATTTAGCAAGTAGATATGCATCAGCTCTTTTAAGCCTCGCTTTAGAAGAGAATAAAAATGCTGAATATAGAGAATATTTAAAATCTATTTATGAAGTATTAAACCAAGATGATCAATTTATTAAATTATTAGAATGTTACACTATTTCTAAAGATGAGAAGAAAGAGCTTATTGATAAAATTATCATCAATGCTCCTTCTACCCATATCAATGCATTTTTTAAGGTTATTATTGATAACAACCGCGCTCATTACATTAAAGATATCATCGCAGGTTTCATTACACTATCTAATGAAAAAGATGGTATTTCTGAAGGATATATTTATTCTTCAAGCGAATTAAGTAAAGAGCAAATTGAAAAGATTGCAAATGCAATCGGTAAGAAGATAAATAAAAATATCTATCTTAAATTAAGAATTGATGAATCTTTAATCGGTGGATTTAAAGTAGTAATCAATGATTACGTATTTGATGCATCTATTAAGAATAAAGTAGATTCATTAAAACAAGTGTTACTAGAAGGGAGATAAACGAGATGATTATTAAACCAAATGAAATTTCCGAATTAATCAAAGAACAAATCAAATCGTATACTCATAAATTAGAAACTAATGACGTTGGTACAGTTATTTCAATCGGTGATGGTGTCGCTACTGTCTATGGTTTAGATAAATGTATGCTTAACGAATTATTAGAATTCCCTAATAACATCTATGGTATGGCATTCAACCTCAATGAAGAAAGCGTTGGCGTTGTTATGTTAGGTTCATGTGAAGCTATTAAAGAAGGCGACTTAGTCAAAAGAACTGGCTCTGTTGTTGAAGTACCAGTTGGTGATGGATTATTAGGTAGAGTTGTCAATGCATTAGGTCAACCAATCGATGGTCATGGTGATATTAAATTCGATCACAAAAGACCAATCGAAAGAATTGCTCCTGGTGTTATGACCCGTAAATCAGTTTCTGTTCCACTTCAAACAGGTATTAAAGCAATCGATGCAATGATTCCTATTGGAAGAGGCCAAAGAGAATTAATTATCGGTGATAGACAAACAGGTAAAACTGCAATCGCAATTGATACAATTTTAAACCAAAAAGGTAAAGATTGTTATTGTATTTATGTCGCAATTGGACAAAAGAATTCAACTGTTGCCCATATTGTTGAAAGATTAAGAAAAGCTGGCGCGATGGAATATACTACAGTTGTTTCTGCAACTGCAAGTGAACTTGCTCCTATTCAATATATTGCACCTTATTCAGGTGTCACTATTGCGGAAGAATGGATGGAACAAGGTAAAGATGTTTTAATCGTTTATGATGATTTATCAAAACACGCAGTCGCATATAGAACAATGGCTTTATTATTAAGAAGAGCTCCAGGTAGAGAAGCTTACCCTGGTGATGTTTTCTATTTACATAGTAGATTACTTGAAAGAGCTTGTAGAGTAAATGAAGAAAATGGCGGCGGTTCAATTACTGCTTTACCAATCATTGAAACTCAAGCTGGTGATATTTCTGCTTATATTCCAACTAATGTTATTTCTATTACTGATGGACAAATTTTCTTACAAACTGAATTATTCAATGCTGGTCAAAGACCTGCAGTTGATTCTGGTTTATCAGTATCTAGAGTTGGTTCTGCAGCCCAAATTAAAGCTATGAAACAAGTTGCAGGTTCATTAAAGATTGAACTTGCTTCATATCATGAATTATTATCATTCTCACAATTTGGTTCTGACCTTGATGCAGAAACAAAGAGAGTTTTAAATCATGGTGAAAAATTAATGGAAGTATTAAAACAAGATCAATACGCTCCATATGATGTAAATAGACAAATTGTTGAACTATTTGCAGCAAAAAATAGATATTTAGATGATTTAGAAACTTCTAAAGTTAAAGAATCATTAAATGGTTTATATCAAGAAATTGAATTAAATCATAAAGAAATTCTTGATGAATTAACAACAAAGAAAGTTATTTCAAAAGAATTAGAAGAAACATTAAATAAAGTAATGAAAGATTATTTTAATAGATAGGAGGTTAGATTATGGCAAGTGGTTTACAACAAACTAAAAGAAGAATTAATAGCGTTAATTCGACTAAGAAAATCACCAATGCGATGCGTCTAGTCTCAACTGCAAAATTAAAATCTTGGAAAAAACGTCTTTCATATAATGGCGAATATGCCGAATCATTACATTCATTAATGAATATGGTTATTCAAAGTTTATCTGAAGAAGAAAGATCTACTTTCTTTGGAAAAGACGAATCTAAAGGAACATTATTTATTGTCGTAACTTCTACATTAGGCTTATGTGGTGGTTATAATTACAATATTTATAAAGAAGTTGTTCCTTTAATTGATAAAGAAAAAGATGAAGTATTAATTATTGGTACTAAAGGCTTATCTTATTTCAAACGTAATGGATATAAAGTAAATGATAAATTTGTTACTTTAGCTTCTTCTTACGATGTAGCTGATATAAGAAAAGTTAAAAATGAAATTATGTCCAAATTACAATTAGGACAAGTTTCTCAAGTAAAGATGGCATATACTCATTTTAAAAATTCAATTACATTCATTCCTCATGTTATCGATATTTATCCAATACAAGAAGATAAAGAATATGTTTTAACTTCTAAAGAAAAAAATATGTTAATTGAACCAAATGCTAAAACTATCTTAGATTCTTTAATTCCTTTATATTTAGAAAGTTTAGTTAATACTTACATTATTGAATCATCAGTTAGTGAATTTGCATCACGTTCTAACGCGATGGAATCTGCAACTGATAATGCAACAGAAATTATTAATAAATTACAAATTCAATTTAATAAAGCACGTCAACAATCAATCACTCAAGAAATTACTGAAGTTGTCGGCGGAGCTAATGCACAATCTTAGGAGGTGTAATATGCAAAATAACATTGGTAAAATTGTTCAAATCCAAGGTCCTATTATTGACGTTAGATTTCCAGATGGCCATATGCCTGAATTATTAACTGCAATTGAAATTCCTTTAAAAGATTCTAAATTAACAATTGAAGTCGCTCAACATATCGGAGATGACATCGCTAGATGTGTTTCTATGGGTGCAACTGAAGGTTTAGTTAGAGGAATGGACGCAGTAGATTTAGGTCATCCTATTGAAGTACCAGTAGGTGAAGCTACATTAGGAAGAATGTTTAACGTTCTTGGTCAACCTATTGATGGTTTAGCTGACGTTGATCCTAAAACAAAAAGAAGTCCAATTCATCGTGAACCACCTGCATTTAAAGACCAAACAACTGAATCAGTTATTCTTGAAACAGGTATTAAAGTTATCGATTTACTTTGCCCTTATGTTAAAGGTGGTAAAATCGGTTTATTCGGTGGTGCTGGCGTTGGTAAAACAGTTTTAATTCAAGAATTAATTAATAACATCGCAACACAAAAACATGGTATTTCTGTTTTCGCTGGTGTTGGTGAAAGAACTCGTGAAGGTAACGACCTTTATTATGAAATGAAAGAATCTGGCGTTTTAAATAAAACAGCCTTAGTTTTCGGTCAAATGAATGAACCACCAGGAGCAAGATTAAGAGTTGCTTTATCTGGTTTAACTATGGCGGAATATTTCCGTGATGAACAAAATCAAGACGTCTTATTATTCATTGATAACATTTTCAGATTTACTCAAGCTGGTAGTGAAGTTTCTGCTTTACTTGGTAGAATGCCTTCCGCGGTTGGTTATCAACCTACTTTAGCGACTGAAATGGGTCAATTACAAGAAAGAATTACTTCTACAAATAAAGGATCTATTACATCAGTTCAAGCAATTTATGTTCCTGCTGATGACTTAACTGACCCTGCACCTGCAACAACATTCACTCACCTTGATGCAAAAACAGTTCTTGATAGAGGTACTGCTGCTTTAGGTATTTATCCTGCAGTTGATCCACTTGGTTCATCTTCTACCATTCTTGATCCAAATATTGTTGGAAAAGAACATTATGAAGTCGCTCGTGGAGTTCAATCTATTTTACAAAAATATAAAGAATTACAAGATATCATTGCAATTTTAGGTATGGATGAATTATCTGATGAAGATAAAGTTACAGTTAATAGAGCAAGAAGAATTAGAAACTTCTTATCTCAACCATTCCATGTTGCAGAAGTATTCAATGGTTTCCCTGGAAAATTCGTAACATTACAAGACACAATCCGTTCATTTAAAGAAATCTTAGATGGTAAACATGATGATTTACCAGAACAAGCATTCTTATATGTTGGTACAATCGAAGAAGCTGTAGAAAAGGCTAAGAACTTATAATATGGCTTATAATTTAAGTGTAGTTACTCCAAATGGAGTATTAGATCCAGTTGATATATCATTATTACACGTAAGAAGTGGTAACGGAGATTTAACAATTCTCCCTAACCACTTTCCTTTAGTTACTAATGTTACATCATGTATTTGCTATTTCGATTCTACTACCAAAGGCAGAGTATATGCTTTCGTTGGCGAAGGTATATTAAATGTCCAAGAAAAAAGTGTCAAATTAATTGTTGCAAGCTTTAACTTAAAAGATGATATCGATATTGATAGAGCAAGAAAAGCTTTAGAAAGAGCGAATGCTTATCTTCAAGAAGCTCCTTCTAATCCAAATATTGATGTAGAAAGAGCGAAAAAAGCTTTAATTCGTGCAGAAGCACGTATTGCACTTTGGGAAGGTAAAGTTAAATAATGACTAGAGATGAACTTAATAATCAAGTTAACAAATTGATGTCATTTAAAGAAAATGAATCAAATAAAGTTATCGCTATAAAAAAATTATTTACAAGTCATAAATTTATTGAACTTATTATTGGTTTAATTATCTATTCTCTTACATCTTTTGCTTACACATTGTGTGCGAATTTATTATCTTTAGAAACTTTAACTACTACTAATGTAACACAAATAGTTTTTTCTTCCTTGCTTGATTTAGTTATTCCATTATTCTTTGTTTATTTCTTATTTAGATTATATAAGATATCCAAGAATAATGATTTGGATGATTCTAATCCAAAGAATTCTTTATTGAATAATTTATTCACATTGAGAAGAATTTTAAAAGTTATCTTAATTGTTGTCGCAGTTATATATATTCTTGATGGAATATTTTATCTAAGCATGGTTAGGGTTTATCAAACTAATCCAGAACTTATTAACCAATATGCTCAAATGGGATTTAATATTACTAGTGATAATATTAAAATGTTTGAAGAAATGGGTTATCAATTTATCATTTATGGCTGCGTAATTAGCTTATTAACTTATGCTTGCTTAAAAGCATATAAGATGTTCTTCCTTGCTATATTTAATGACAAAATGGATAAAAAACCAGTTGAAGCATATATAAGTGTTGGCTTTATTGCTTTATATGGATGTTTAAAATTCATCGGATCTTTATTAGGATTATTAGGTTATTCTAATCCATTAGGTGGTACAGGTACTTCTTCTTTAATGTTAAAT
>CAVJGK010000011.1:0-22784 GCA_963648895.1 Lachnospiraceae bacterium
ATAGAATTAATATTATTTTCATAAGCTTTAATTAATTTATTAATATCCATTAAAGTATCATATTTTTCTAAATATTTAGGATTAACTTTTTCTCTTGCCAAAGAGACATATTGATCAAAAGATGCACCAGTTTTATCAATCGCATCAAAGAAAGTAACTTCTTTATCCTCTAGAATAAATTTAGAATGATAAGTAATAATATCTTTGCTTAAATTGATATCAAAATGTAAACAAGAACGAGATAATAAAGTTTCAAGATATTGAGATTCTTTCTTTAAAGATTCATTTAATTTAGTATTTAATTGTTCTTGATTTGATTTATCTTCAATTTCTTGTGAGATATCTTTAATTAAAATATGAGCTACTCTTTTATCTTCTTCAGTTGAATAAATAATACCAATGCGATGATAATGATTTTTATATATGTAGTTAGGAGAAATTAAAAACTTATTCTCAGAGAAATTATTTTTAAGTGTATCAATATTTAAAAAGTTTTTAATTTCTTTTGAATAAGGAAATGGAATATACATATATTCACTATCTTTATATTTACTAAAATCAAATAATTCATATGGATCAACATTTCTATCACCATCATAAATAAAAGACATTGAATTAAAATCAATATATAACTTAATAACTCTAATATAGGTATAAGATAAAACAGTCGCGATGGATTTATCCATGTTTTGAACATAATTTACTTGTTCAATTAACATCTTATTTTCATTGCTGACATCATCGCTTATAAAAACGCCTAATACATCACCATTATTCTCTTTATAATAAATAACTTCATTATCAGTAATTACTTCTTTTCCATCAATATCGTTGGCTTTAACTTTAAAATAATATGTTTCATTGTTTTCCACATAATATTTAACTATTTCTTCATAAGTGAGCTTTTTGATGTGTTTATCATCTATGATAATATAAGAATTGATTTTACTAAAAAATTCGCTTAAAGAACATTTATCTGGTAAGGCAAAATATTTTAAAACACTCTTACCATTGTTATTATCGATAATATCATCTTCTAAGATTAAATCTTTAGTTAGATTGAATCTAAAGACCATTCTTTTTCCTTTAGAAACTACATCAAAAAAGTTTTCATTGATTTTATTCGCATGAATTGATTCTCTTTTTAAGGCTTTATATTTAGAAAACGCTCTTACATTCTTTTTATCATATTGAACAAAGAAGATAATGACGAATATTAAAACAATGATATATACAAGCACAATTGGAATCATTGTATTTAACGCAGAACAATTATTATAAAACCAACCACGGTCAGGAAAATATTGACTATACGCTAAAAGCAAAACAAAATAATTCAATATTGTTACCAATATTGTTACACCTATCACAATGAAGATTTTTTTCTTAAGTCGCATAGTTTTACCTCGTAATTAGTATAATCTAAAAAGTTTAATAAAACATTAAATATATTTTATATATTTATTTAATTCAAAGTTGTATACAAGAAAATATTGAAAATAAATCGGTAAAATTATATCATATTAGCAAGAGGTAAATATTTATGAATGAAAACGCATCAAAATCAACATTAAAAAGACTACCTTTTTATCTAAATGTATTAAAAAAGAAACAACAAGAAGGGGAGTTATCTATTTCATCTAGCCAAATCGCTAAAGAATTAGGTTTAAACGATGTTCAAGTTAGAAAAGATTTAGCGACTGCATCTAAATTAGGTGGAAAACCAAAAGTCGGTTATGATATTGTCGAATTAATCACTGATATCCAAGATTATTTAGGTTGTGGAAGAATTGATAAAGCCGTCTTAGTCGGTGTTGGTTCTTTAGGTAAAGCTTTATTAGGTTATAAAGGATTTAAAGATTACGGACTAGAAATTGTCGAAGCATTCGATAGCGCATCTGGTGTAGTTGGCAATGAAATTAAAGGTATTAAAGTATCTCCATTATCTTCATTAAAAACTTCGATTGAAGCAAACGATGTAAGAATTGGTATTATCACTGTTCCAAGTGATGCAGCACAAGATGTTTGTAATGAACTTGTTTCATCTGGCATTAAAGCTATTTGGAATTTTGCGCCTATTATTCTTTCTGTTCCAGAAGGAATTATCGTTCAAAATGAAAATATGGCTTCTTCTTTAGCAGTCTTATCTCGTCATTTAAACGGTATTGATTATTAAAGCACTTTAAGTGCTTTTTTATTGCATCTAAAAACCCGATTTTATTATAAAACCGGGTTATTTTTTTATATTAGTAATTTAATACTTCAACTACTAAATGAGTATTGCCATCTTGTGCATAGACATGATATCTGATAATTACACCATAGCTAAAATCATAATCAAGATATAATTCAAATGGATTTTCAACAGAATAAACAATGCTTTGGCATTCTACACTTGTTTCTTCATCGATATAATACTCATCATCATACCATGTAGAATCAACTAATTCGCCATCTTCATTTTCTTCTTGTAATACTAAATATCCTTCAGGAATTAAACTTTCAGTGACAAATCCTTCTACTTCTTCAATAGTAGCTTCACCAAAGTTAACATCGAAATTATATTGAATTTCATCCCATTCATTAGTTATTTCTGATTCAGTACAAGCATATCCTGCTATATCAATCATAGATTTAATATCATCTTTTGTTGTTGAAGATTTATAGCCAACAAGTTTAACAGTTTCAATTTCACAAGTAACGGTTCTTGCTTCTTCTTCACCTGGAACATTAATAGTTGCGGTAATTGTTGCAGTCATACCTTCTTCCGCATCACTTGCAACACTTACTTTACCATTTTCATCAACAGTAATTTTACCTGTTGTATCAGAAGAAGAATAAGTTACATCATATGGTAACATACTTTTAACAAGGCCTAATTCTTTATCATAGCCAATACCAACAGAATATGATTCATCTTCAAAGTAGAATTCTGGAGAATGTTCTTCACCACTTCCGATAGTGATAACTACTTTTGTTGTACCAATATCATCCCAGTTAGGATCCATGCTGCTAACAAGAGTTACACATACTGCACCTGTAGGATCTTCAAAATATAAATCATCTTCAGAAGTATAAGATTCGTACCAACCTAACTTTCTTAATGCATCTGCATAAGCGTCATAGAATGCACGTTCTTGATCAAAAACAGATACTGTAAATGACATTTCTTGTAATGCTAGTTCTCTAGCTTTTGCTTGGATTTCTTCTTCAGTTGCATCTTCTGGTAAGTTATAATCTTCTGGCCATGTAGTAATATCTTCTAAATAAGATTCATAAGCTTCTTGATAATAATCTTCACCATGAATGACATATTTAAAATCCATTTCTTTATGTGGTAACATATCATCGCTAACAGAAGGTAATGTAACACCTTCAATCTTAAATGTTTCACTTAAAGTATTTGAAATTAAAGTACTTGGCCATGAAGGAACAAATGTTGAAGTAGGAGTTTGTAAAGAAATTACAACCGCAAAACCAATTGGATTATAATCATCATCAACATAAGTTAAACCAGTAAGTTCAACACTTTCTTTCCAAGTTAATGCAAGATTTTGTAATTCTACTTCATTATAATAATCATAATCATATCCATCTTTTAAATCGAATGTATAGATATAATAGACACCATTTTTCTTATATCCTTCAAATTCTCCACCTTCAGCAACTTCAAATTGTGGTACATCAATACCAGTAGAAGTTTTAATTTCATCAGTTAAAGCACTTGGCCAAGAAGTAGAAGTATAATATTTAGGAGTATAATAGAAGTAAGCATTATTTCCTTGGAAGAAATAAATTTGTACATCGATAGTTGCACCATCATCTAATGTTTTATGTAAGATATATGTGCCATATTCTTTACTTAATTCTTCATCTAAAGTAAATCCATTCTTGATTAAAATATCTGCGTTTTCTTTAGATAAATCTTCAAAGTAATAATCATATGCAATAAATGTATTTGCATCAGACATACCAGCTTCTTTAACTCCACCCATTTTTAAATATGGTAAGTTAGTAATTGTTAAAGTTTCTTGCATAGAAGCTAATTCATCAGAAGTATATTCAGAATCTACTGATTCAAATGAGCATAAAAAATTATAACATCTTAATACGTTGCCAGATGTAGAAACAACTGTTCCATCTTCATCAACTTCTTCTTCTGCAAAGAAATACATTAAATCATATCCTTTTGTTCTAGTAGAAGCTTTTTTAGTTAATTCATAATATTCAGTTCCAGCGTTATCTTGCGCTGCATCACCATTATATGATTTAATAGTGTTCCAATCAAATTTTTCAACAAGCTTATAATAGTCTTTTAATGTAAAAGATGAACTGCTATCAGAAATTTGTAAGAAGCTATAATCATCTAAAACTACTTCATCAAATTCAATTTCACCACTTACTAATCCAACTGGATAAGGTAAAATTTCTCCACAGTATTTCTTCATTAAATCTTGTTGATCTTTTGTCCACATGTCATAGTGGCCATTGATAACTTCGCTTGATGAAGGTAGTTCACTTGAAGCTGAGTCATTAGAAGATGGTTCGCTAGCACTTGAAACTGATGAAACATCAGAAGCACAAGAAGTATAAGCGCCTCCAAGAAGTAAAGATAATATCATCATCGATGATAAAGTTAATAATTTAGATTTTTTCATAAAAATCCCCCTTTTTGTTTACAAAAAAGCTGAGAAATAATATTAATTTCTCAGCAATCATTTTTTATAATATTATTTTGTTTTATACCAAAATATTAAGAAAATCAATGAAATAATTGTTAGAAATATGCCAACAACTAGTAGATATCCAAAACTGCGTTTCTTTTCTTTTTTAGATTCTCGATAATCATAAAAAGTTTTGTATTTTCTTTCAGTGCCTTTATTGAATAAACTAATAAACATAATGACACCATATCCTAGCATATCAAATGTTCCTCCGTTAGTTGAAACAATCAATAAGCCAAAACACATTAATACAACACCTGGAGCAAAGAATGCATCAACTAATATATGCATTACTTCATTCACACTTGTTTGAGTAAATATGTTTTTAAAAACACAAATAAGAAAAGCGAATATCAAACCAATTAATAATGTAATAATATAATTTAGATATCTTTTCATTTAAATCTCCTATTTTTTTATTTGCTGATTTCTTCTTTATATTTAGCTTCTTCTTCGCTATTGCAATAAACAAAATGTCCAGGTGCAATTTCTCTTAAAGTAGGCTTTTCTTTAGAATAATCATGTGCGATTAATGGGTTATAAGTAACTCTCTTTCTTTGTTTTTCAAAATGTGGATCAGGAAGAGGAATTGCTGATAATAAACTCTTGGTATATGGATGTAATGGATGTGCGAATAATTCATCAGATGTTGTTAATTCAACAATCTTACCAAAATACATAACCGCGATTCTATCTGAGAAATATTTAACAACAGATAAGTCATGAGCGATAAATAATGTTGTTAATCCCATCTTATCTCTTAATTCATTTAATAAATTAATAACTTGTGCTTGAATAGAAACATCAAGTGCAGAAACAGGTTCGTCTGCGATAATTAATTTAGGATTTAAAATAATCGCTCTTGCAATACCAATTCTTTGACGTTGTCCACCTGAGAATTCATGTGGATATCTAGAAGCATGTTCTCTAACAAGACCAACAAGTTCCAAAACTCTATAAACTTCTTCGTCAATCTTTTTCTTATCTTTCATACCACGAATAATAAGACCTTCAGCGATAATATCATGAACTGTCATACGTGGATCAAGACTTGCAATTGGATCTTGGAAAATCATTTGAATATTTGTAGTAATACGAGCTTTTTTAGCGTATTTAATCGCATGTTTTTGTTCTACCATTAATTCTTGTTTTTTAGCAGGATCGCTTTCGTTAGCGATTTTTTCTTCGTATTCTTTTTTAACTTTTTCAACTTCAGCTTGAGCATATTCTTTATCACAATTCTTGTGATCATATTTTGCTTTTCTCATTTCTAAAGTATTTTCTTCAATGATTTTATAAAGTTCTTCTACTCTAGCTTCTTTTTCATCGGAAATAGTTCTTCCTGTTGCATTTTTATTAGCGTTATCAAGAGTTCTTTGTTTTAAAGTTCTTAATTCAGCTTTAGCTTCCTTAATTCTCTTTTTATATTCATTAACGCCTGCTGCGATTCTAATGCCGTCAAAATAAACACTTCCACCAGTGATATCATATAAACGAATGATGGATCTTCCAGTTGTAGTTTTACCACAACCAGATTCACCAACTAAGCCAAAGACTTCACCTTTATAAATTTCAAAAGATACATCATCAACAGCTTTTAAATAGCCTTTACCCATCTTGAAATATTGTTCAAGATGATCAACTTTTAATAATACTTCTTTATTTTGTTCCATCTTCGTTCACCTTCTTTTTCATTCTTGCAATACGGTCAGTGATAACCTTTGGAGGGTTGATCTTAGGTGCATTTGGATGTAACAACCAAGTTGCAGCATAGTGAGTTTCACTTACTTCAAATAATGGTGGTTGTTGTTCGTAATCGATTTCAAGTGCATACTTATTTCTGTCCGCGAATGCATCACCTTTTGGAGGGAAAATCATATTTGGTGGAGTACCAGGAATTGCTTCTAATTTTTCTTTTGTATCCAAATCAGGCATTGATGATAATAAAGCCCAAGTATATGGATGTTTTGGATCATAGAAGATATCTTCACTTGTACCATATTCAACAATCTTACCAGCATACATAACAGCGATTCTATCTGCCATCATCGCAACAACACCAAGGTCGTGAGTAATAAAGATTACTGATAAGTTTCTTTCTTTTTTGATCTTGTTAATTAATTCAAGAATTTGAGATTGAATTGTAACGTCAAGTGCAGTTGTAGGTTCATCACAGATAAGGATATCTGGGTTTGCACTTAATGCGATTGCGATAACAATTCTTTGTCTCATACCACCTGAGAATTCAAATGGATATTGTTTAAATCTAACTGCTGGTTCAGGAATACCAACTTCTTCGAGTAATTTTAAAGCTTTTGCTTTAGCCATACTCTTAGTAACTCTATAAACAGCTTTTGAAGCTTGTTCTTTAAAGAATGCAATTAAATCCATTGTACCTTTTTTAGCATCATGGTTTTTATAATTTTCAATTGCGTTGTTATAGAATTTTTCTAATGATTCAAGAATCTTTACAATATTGCTCTTTGCTAAATCAAGGTTAACTAATGTTGGAGGAACAACTTTCCATGTAGGTTTTTTTCCTTTTTCAACTAATGCATTGTATTTAGCGAGATTTCTTTCGTATTTCTTTTGTGCTTTTGGATTAGAAATAACACCTTGGAAATATGTTTCAATAGCATGATTAATTGATAATCCGAAGCAGTATTCAGTTGATTCTTTCTTGATATCTAATAAGTCGATAGAATCATTAACTTTCTTTGTTAATTCTTTAGCGATCTTTTTAGATTCTTTGTAATCAATGTTTTCTTGTGAGAAATATTCTTTTGCTTTAGAAACTTCTTCTAAAGTTAACTTTTTAGAACTAATTGATGAGAAATGGCTAACAGAAACACCTTTTTCTGCAAGTGCAGTAAAATCATCTAAGAATTCAGATTTTAATGCTTCAGATGTTAACTTATTTAATTCATCTTCGTTGACATTTACATAGTCATAATTACTATTTTTATATAAATAATAACCTAATGCGAAATAATCTACTTTAGTTCTATTTTGAGCGTTAACAACTACTTCTTTGACTTTATTTAATAAAGAAACAAAGTCTTCAGATGGAGTTTGTTTATTAACTTCACCTAATGAAGTTAATAATTTTTCATTTTCTTCGTTCTTATCAACTAAATGAGGAACGAATGTCTTTTTAAATTGTTTTTGGATTTTCTTTGCAACTGCTTTAAAATCTACTTTTTGTTTTTTAGAGACTAAGAATAATGCATCATCAATATCCAAAACGATTTGAACTGCAAATTCATAAGCTAAGTTATAATTATTTTCTAATTCATTAGCTTTAATGCAGAACTTATTGAATGTATCACAATATGAATGATATTTTTCTTCTTTTTCATTAGAAGATAAATCCATAAAGTGATTTAACAATTTTAATTTTGTATTAAAATTAGCTTTTGATTCTTTTTGTGAGATTTTTCCTTTTAAAATCATCGCTTCTGTAAGTTGTTTACCAACTGTAACAATTGGGTTTAAACTTGACATAGGATCTTGGAAAATCATTGAAATTTTATCTCCACGAATCTTGTGGAAATATTCTTCGGAAATCTTTAATAAATCTTGTCCATCGTAGAGGATTTCTCCACCTTCGACAATCGCATTATTCGCTAAAATACCAATAATTGCTTTACTTGTAACTGATTTACCTGAACCGGATTCACCGACAATCGCGAGAGTTTCACCTTTGTATAAATCAAATGAGATATCTCTAACAGCTTTAACTGTACCATTTTGTGTTCTAAATGATATTTGAAGATTCTTTACTTCTAATTTCTTTTCCATAATTAATCCTCACTTCCTCTTAATGATGGGTTGAATGCATCACGTAAACCATTACCGAATAAGTTGAAACTTAACATTAATAATGAAATGAATAATGCAGGGAATACAATCATATGTGGATAAGTTACTAAGAATGTTTGTGCGTTCGCAAGTAATGTACCAACAGATGTAATTTTGCCATCATCAAGGTTAATAATACCTAAATAAGATAAACTTGTTTCACTGAAAATTGTTGATGGGATGACTAAGACACAGCTTGTAACTAATGTACCTAACGCATTAGGGAAAATGTGTTTGAACATAATACGTTTGTCAGAAGCGCCTAAAGTTCTAGCCGCAAGAACATATTCTTGATTTTTGAAACGATAGAATTGCATACGTGTACTTCCCGCCATACCAATCCATCCGGTCAGGAAGAATGCAATAAATAGAATCAATATTGTGTTTTGATTTTGGAATTGATTCATGTAATATTTTAATAAAGTAATAACAATCATGAATGGAACTGCTGATAAGATATCAGAAATTCTTTCCATAATTAAGTCAACTTTGCCACCGTAGTAACCTTCAATAGCGCCATAGATTGCACCAACAAATAGGTTGACTGTTGAAACAATAATAGCTAAGAGGAATGAGAATCTAGCACCTGAGCTTAATGCAGTGAAGATATCTTGTCCTGCATTAGTAGTACCAAATAAGAATACTGCGCTAGAAACACCATCATTTAATACGGTAGAATGATAATAAATATAATAATTAGTATATGAAACTCTTACTCTATAAGAAACTGTTCCGTCAGTAGAATAAGTGGTTTTTGCATAAGCATAAGTAGAACCATCAGCATCTGAAGCAATCTTCATTTTTGATGTATATCCATCTCTTCTTTCGCCTTCTGAATCAAAAGTAACTGTTTTATAAACATTTTGGAAGTTACCATTTGAATCTAATACAGCATTTGTAATACCACCAGATACTTTTGTTTTAAACCAATAGTTTGCATCGTTTTTATCAGATTCACCTAATGTATCATCATTACTAGTTCTATCTAAAGCAGGATAGATAACTTGAATATTCTTTTCGTCTTGATAAGCTTGTAAATCATCATATTGAGCTTGTGTTAAATCTTTATAAATAACACCAGTTGTATAATATGAATCTCTTCTAATTTGATATTTTTTAACAGTCTTACCATTAGTTGTAGTAGTAACAATAGAATATTTTCCATTTTTAATTGGGTTATAGCCTGTTTCTTCACCCATTGCTTTGTATTTTAAATATTCTTGTTCATTAACAGAAACATTTTCACATCCATCCCAGAAGTCCCATCCAATTGCCGCGGATAAATGGCTCTTTGGTAAACAATAAGCATAATATCCATCTTTATCAGAAACTTGATAAGGAGAAACTAGTGGTCCAATAATTGCGAATAAAATTAATACACCAATAATAACAGCAGCAACAATACTACCTTTGTTTTTCTTAAAACGGTTAAATGCATCTTTGAAATAGCCAATTGGTTTTGTATCTAATTCTTTATCATGCATCTTATCTGACTTATTAGCTAAGACGAACTTTTCACTTGAAATTTCATATTCACTTGGTTTCATAATTACTTCGCCCCCATTCTAATTCTTGGATCGATAATACCATATGAGATATCAACAACGATACCTGCGGTTAATCCAATTAATACGTAGAATCCAGATAATAGCATAAATGCATCATAATCTTGATATGTAATCGCAGTTAAGTATAATCCTCCAACACCTGGAATTGAGAAAATCTTTTCAATAACAAGTGAACCAGATAATACACCTACGAATTCAGCAATGATACTTGGGAAAATAGGTACCATCGCATTTCTTAATGCGTGGTGAACTGTAGCTTGTGCTTTAGTTAAACCCTTAGTTCTTGCAAGTAACATATATTCATTAGTTAAAACTTCACATAATTCCGCTCTTGTGAATCTAGCATATCCTGCAATAGAACCAAACGATAATGAAATTACCGCAGGTAACATAGAAACAAACATAGTCCAATCAAAATAGTTAGATCCATCACTCATTTGTAAAGGGAACCATCCTAATTTGAAACAGAAAATATATTGTACTAAGAATGCATAAACGAAACTAGGAACAGAAATAAAAATCATAACGCCTGTGGAAATGATATGGTCTGTGAGTTTATTTTTCTTTAATGCAGCCCAAATACCTAATAAAATACCAACTGGAACTGCAATTAATGTTGAATAAACATTAATTAAAACTGTTGGAGGTAATTTAGTTACAAAAATATCCCATACGCTCTTTAAACGATATTGAGGTACTTGTACGAAAATACCAAAGTCTCCTTGAGTAATAATTCGTTTAATATAATTAAAAAATTGAACTGGGATAGGATCATAATATCCTCTTGCTGCAAACTGAAGTCTTAAGAGTTCAGCGTCTTTACCAATACTGACATCAATAGTAATTGGTAATAGTTTGATTAATACGAAACATATGATTTCAATGATAAAGAAAGTCATGAGCATTAACCCAATTCTCTTTAATATATATTTAAACATGTACATATTTATCCAACCTTCCTTTCTTTTTTAATAAGTTCAAAAGTATAAAAGTGGAATAGTCATAATTTGGCTATTCCACAATAATTTTAATTAATCTTTAGATTAAGCGCCAACTGTATAATCGATTGTTCCACCTAATGAGCTAACATGTTCTGCCCAATCTGCATCACTATAATTGAACTTTGTATATTCAATTCCGCCGTAACCCATAAATGTATTATAGTCTCTTGATACATAATCTACCTTGTATGAGATTAATGAAGCACTATAGCTGTTGTATAGAGGAACAGTATAGCATGCATTTAAGATTGCTTTTTCAAGAGCAGCAATTAAGTAAACACGTCTACTTTCTGGTAATTGACCACTTGACCAGTCCCAACCTAATGTATTTTCTCCACCATTTAAGATAGCATACCATGTCAATAATGGTAATTCCTTTTCTGGATAGCTTGTTTCACCTTCAACATCTGGTAATTTAAATTTTAATGTTTCCGCTTCTGTATCCCATGCTGCTGAATACATATAGTTAGAATCAAGATATGCAAGTAAGAAGTAACCTGGATCCCAAGCTGCGCCTGTCCAACCACCAATACAAATATCATATGAACCTGCTCTAAAGTCCTTAGACCATGAAGAGCCTTTATCTGTTAATGTAACTTCAAATTTACCTTCTAATTCTGTACCTTTAACTAATTCTGTCCAGTCTGTTAATAATGTATTCTTAATTCTAGTAACAGATTCATTAACTGCACCAGTACCCATATCTAATACAACTTTATCACCATCATGGTAATTACCAGCTGTTTTAGCTTCTGTAATAGCTTCAGTTAAATATTGTTTTGCTAATGATAAGTTATAACCTGTAATTGATTCAGCTGCATCTGTTAAACTATCATATTTAGATGTATCAACGCCATAAACATCACATAATGTTTGTTTTGCTGCATCTGTATTACGATAGACGGAACCATTTTCAACATCGTTGTAGTGTCTTGAGTTGAAAAGACCATAACCAGCTTTTGAAGAAGTAGTACATGTAGTAGCTAATTTATTTCTATCAATAGATAATGATAATGCTTTTCTGAATTTTTCATTAGCGAGAATAGTTTTACATACACCTGTAGTTTCTCTATTCTTTAGTGCTTCTTCGCTTGATTGTAATTGTAATGAAGCAACGAAATCACTTGGAGTAAAGATAGCTTGTTCACTACCTTTATATGTTGAAGCAACAGATGCATCAATACCGACTGAGTCAAGTTCACCTTTTTGGAATGATAAGAAAGCTGTATTCCATTCAGCGATAACTCTATTGTAGATTGTATCAGTTTCATATGTTCCACCATAGATGTCACATGTTGATTGATAACCGAACCATTTTTCATTTCTTGATAATGTGAATGATTGGTCTTGTTGGAAACCAGTTAATTTATATGGTCCCCAAGAAGCAGAAGTTGTTAATGATGAGTTATATATTGATGTCCATAAACCGCCAGTTGTTGTTGGAGCAACTTTGCATGATTCGTATAATGATTTCTTTACTAATGGTAACGAATTCATGTTATAAGCTGCACGGTAATTTAATGAACCATCTTCGTTTAATAAATTTAAACCTTTGTCTAATACAAGAACTAATTCATTGTCGCTAGCGCCTTTAAAGATACCAACTTCAGAGAAATCCATTTCTTTATATAATCTATTTAACATGAACATTTCTTCACATTCAACATATGCATATGAGCCTTCTTCTTTAGCGTAAGCGGCAACGTCATCATACTCATGTAACATTGCAATTGCATTTTGAAGAGCTAATAATGTAGAATCTGTAATTCTAATATAACCGTCATCATCGATTGCATCATTTAATACTCCAAATACAGAAGGATATTTTGCCGCGTAAGCACTAATATAGGAAGAAAGAGCAGTACCCCATTGTCCACCATCTTTAGTGTTGATATAAACATCTTCACCATTATATACATAACCACCGTTTGCATCTTTTGTAAATTTATCAAATGCTGGATAGCCATCTAAAGATTCAGGCATTGAATCAAAGAAATTTGTTAATGCATAAGAACCTTGGTAAACATAGTTTTTGGCATTATGAATAACTGTTGAACTGTTATAGAATGAGTCAGCTCTATAGTTTTTGAATAAAGGATTTAATTGTTCCTTCATTGAATAAACGAAATCTTCTGCAGTAATCTTTGTACCATCATCCCAAGCTAAGTCATCTCTTAATGTGATCTTGAATGCTCTTGAATCACCTTTTTTAGCGTCAGTTGGTAAACCATATTGACCAGCATAATCTGCTGAAACATCTTCTAATTTTGTTGCAGCTGAATATGAAACTGTATATTCACCATCAACGATTTGATTATCTTCTGTTTTCTTATAATCGAATTCGAAGAATGAGCTTACACAATAAGATAAAATTTCTGTATCATTATTGTCTTGATAAGTTAATTCATTCCAGTTAGATGGAGAAAGTGTAACATAAGAATTTAATGTGTGTTGAACACCATCATCTTCCCATACGCCACCTTTTTCAGCTGTATGTCCGCCGTTTGACGAACCGTCTGTTTTGTTACCACAAGAAGCAACTACTGATAATAAACTAAAAGCTGCTAATGTGAGTAATAATGTCTTTTTTGTTTTCATAATATTATTATCCTCTCTTTGGGTAAAAAATGATAATCCAAAAATGTAGTATAAAACTACCAATCCCTTATTATATTTTAGTATTTTTTTCTACACACTGGATTAACATCCAAATTAGCTGACGAACTTTTCTCGTATGAATAAGTTCTACCCTTAATCAACTATTTTTTAATAAAAATATTTAATGCAATTCGATATTGCAAAGTTAAATATTGTTTACATTATACGCAACTTTTGCTTTCATGCAACTAAAAATTGCAAAATTTTCTTTAAAAGTTTTTTAGAAAGCGTTTTCACATACTTTATAAATATAAAAAAAGTGCAACTATTAATAAAGTCGCACTCAAATATATATTATTTTTCACTATTTAATTTTTCTTTATATTCATTAAATGGTATAGGTTTACTATAGTAATAGCTTTGAATAATATCGCAGTTATTATCTTTTAAGAACTTAACTTGTTCAAATTGTTCTGCACCTTCTGCAATAACCTTTTTGCCAAGTTTATGACATAAGGAAATAATACTAGAGATAATAATTTTACTTTCTTCTGTAAATCCACTAGAGTTTCTAAAGAATCTTTGATCAATTTTAATCGTATCAAAATCTAATTCAGAAATAATATTTAATGATGAATATCCAGATCCAAAGTCATCCATAGAGCATTTATATCCTCTTGAATGAGCGATACCAATGAATCTTTTAAAGACATTGATGTTTTCAAATAACAATCCTTCAGTGATTTCAAATTCAATTAAATCATGAGGAATATTATATTCAGTAACAATATCTTCATATACATTAATAAAGGTTAAGTCTCTAAAGTGTTTCTTAGAAAGATTAATACTAATAGGCACTACTTTTTCACCTTCATTAATCATTTGTCTTAATTGTTTACAAACGCATTCAAAGACAAATGTATCAATTTGGACAACAAAGCCATTCTCTTCAAAGATTGGGATAAATAATCCAGGAGATATTAACTTACCATCTTCATCTCTCCATCTTACTAATGCTTCCGCGCCAACCCAAGATTCATTTGAAATATCTCTTTTAAGTTGATAGAAAACTTCAAATCGACCATCTTTTAAAGCTTGTTGACCTTTTAATTCAACTTCGGCATTATTCTTTTCTACACGGTCTAATTCAGCGTTATAGAAACCATAGTTGACTTTTGTATAATCGTATTGAATATTCTTACTTGCGAGCATTGCTCCTTCAACTTCTTTATCCATTGAGACAAATTCTTCTAATGATGTACGTTTAATACCATAAGAAAGTTCAACCCCATTAATATCTTTAAATTTAAAGACGTTCATATAGTTTTGGAAAGCAGTAATTTTATCAATGATTTCTTTCTTTTCTTCATAATTGAACATGATGATAAAAGTATTTCTTTCCGCATTACCATTTAAAGCATTTGGGAAATTTGCCTTAATTTCTTTACCTACTGCTTCAATAAGACCATCAATGTATTCTGCATCATAAATTTGTCTTAAGAAATGATATTTAATAATTGTAATATAGACTAATGCAAATTTACATTCAGGATTTTGTCTAATAATAATACTTGCATCTCTTTTAAATGAGTTAAGATTTAATAATCCAGTATTTTTATCATAAGCACTTTCTCTTTTTTGTCCAATCGCAACTTTACAAATCGCGAGAATTAATAAGCCAATAGAAATACCACTTATTGTTAAAACGCCTGCAACAATATAAAATGAAGCTTTATACATGCTGCTAATTTGATAAGCTAATTTACTTTGAGGAACAATTAACGCCATTTTTAATCTAAGGGTATTAGAAGAAGAACTTGAATATTGAATATAATCTGAAATGAAACATACTTGTGTTTCACCATAATCATTATTAGTATCTTTTAAATAAACAATGCTACTTCCTTCTTGAGAATAGATTTCATTTCTAATCTTATCATCGCTCATTCCTTCATCTTTGGAAAAAGATACAATCATATCGCAGAAGTTGGTAAATTTTAATGTTTTATCGCTCATATAATAATTATCATAATAAGCAACAACATCACTACTAGCATTTGGATTAGTATCAATTAAAGCAAGAGCGTTTACACTATCATAAACATCTGTTTTTAAAGTCTCAATAATTGTATCAATTTTGGCCGATCCTATAATACCTGCAATATCATTATCGTGGGTAAATGTATATGTATAGCCAAAATAAATATATTTTGTAGAAGGTTCATAATAGAAATCAAAATTTTCTTTTCTATCCTTTTCTTCTTTTCCATCATTGAAATAAGCGATATATGATTTAAATTCATCTAAAGAATTATATGCGTTTGATTCATCAATTTTATCAAAATCAGATTTTCTTATAATTTTAATTTTTTCAAATCCACTGTATAATTCAGAATATTGATTTAAAGTATTTTGAATATTTGTATTTGTTTGTTCTTTATTGCCATCTACGAATAAATCATCTTGTTCTAAAGATGCAGTATAAGCTTTTAATAATTCATATCTTTCTTCAATATGGACTTCAACACTCTTTTTAATTTCTTTAGAAGTATTGGTAATACGAGTGGTTGTAATTGTTTCTACTTCACTATTAGTTTTAGTTGTATAAACATTACTAAAAATAAACACAGCCCCTACAATAACTGCAACAAGTACCATCATAAGGATAATACCAGTTGTTTTAATAGTATCAATCTGTGTTTTCATATCTTTATTGTTTTTAGTTTTAATCATTTTTTTGATTTTTCCCTTTTCCATAATAAAGACCTCGTTGAACATATATTATCATAGTTTAATATATTTTTGTCAAAAATAATATTTTTTAATGTCTAAAATCGCTTAAACGTTTATAATTTTTATGTATTTTGAAAGGAATATTTACTCATGAAAATTATTATCATTAGACATGGTGATCCTGATAACCCTAATCAAACATTAACTCCACAAGGTTTTAAAGAAGTAGAAGCATTAGGTGAATATTTAAAAGATTTAGAATATACCAAAGTATTTTGTTCTCCTCTTGCACGTGCAAGAATAACATGTAATGCCGTATTAAAATATCATAATGATGAGCCTACTATCTTAGATTGGTTACAAGAATTTTCCTATAAGATTAATGTTCCTTATAAAAAAGAACAAAATCTTACATGGGATTTATATCCTTCTTATTTTAAAAATAACGATAATTTTTATTTAAGAGATGAAGCATTTTTGTCAGATCCATGTTTTAAAGGTTCTAACGTTAAAGAAAAATATCAAGAAGTTATCTCTTCTTTTGATAATATTTTAAAAGAATATGGATATGAAAGAGAAGGACATATTTATAAAGTTAACAAAGAAAACGAAGATACATTAGTATTCTTCTGCCATCTAGGTATGATGAGTTTATTAACTGCTCATTTAACCGATATTCCATATATGGCTTTAGTCAATTCTTTCTTTGCTCCACCAAGTAGTATTACCACATTTATCAGCGAAGAAAGACAAGAAGGTATTGCGCAATTTAGATTACAAGGATATGGAGATATCTCTCATTTATCCATAAAAGGATTAAAGCCAAGTTATTTAGGAAGATTTACAGAAATCTATCATAGTTCCGACCGTCATGAATAAGAAAAAGGGTTAATGTTTTGAAGCATTAACTCTTTATTTTGCCCTATTTTGGTAATTTAAATTTATAAAGTCAATTCAAAGTCAACTTTCAAAGTCAACTTATTTGGTTAACCACTTTCCATCTCTTTTAGAACCTATGTGTTCAATTAGTTCTAATTCTTGCAATTTAGAAACTATATTTTTTACCCCTGTAACACTTAATTGGTTTATATCTGCAATTTCTTTAAGTGTTTTATTTGAGTTATCTTTTAAAGACTCATATACACTTCTTTGATTTTTAGTTAGCTTTTCTATTTTATCATCATGCTTTTTTCTATAAATGACAAAGTCTGGTTCATAATAAAACTTAATAGTAACTTTAATTGTATTATCTTCAAAGCTAAATGCGTCTTTAGAATATGCGCTGACAATTTTAGGTACGCCATGTCCTGATTGTTCACTAAAACCAACCGAATTAAAAATATTTAATAAAGTCATATTAACAGGCTTGGACAATCCTGAATAAAATGAATCTAAAGATAATCCATATGGTAAGCCTCCATAAGATAATACTTCAATTCGATCATCGAATAAAAATATCGTTGGAGGAATTAAATTAGCCCAAGAATTATGTAAGCATGCATTAATCCAAGCTTCTCTAAACGCTTCATAATCAAAAAGAGCAATTTCTTTTCTAACACCATCTTGTAATAAAACATTAGTAGTATTTATACTCTTAAAATAATTTAAAACCTCATTTACTGAATATAATAAACACTTATTACCAAATTCTGTTCGTGATGACATAGATGTTTTATCTAATCCATCAAATTTAACTACTTTAATAGACATATTTGATTGATCGGATAATAAATATGCCATTAAGTTAAACTTATCATCTTTGTTATATAATCCTTTGCTAGCTAAAAAATCATGAGTATTAGGAGAATAAAGTCCTAATGAAGCGAAATAAGAACAAAACTCTTGAAAGGTTAAATCTTGATTAGAAGAAGAAATATTTTTTATTAAGTCATTACTAGAAGAAACAAGCATTTTTCTAAGTAATTCATTAGATACTTTTTCATCGCTAGAAACATTTCTTATAAAATATCTACCATCATAAGAATAAGGCATATCAGTGCCTTCCGCTTCTAATTTAATGTATGTTTTATTATCATCAGAAGTCAAAACATCTAATTCATAAATGATCTTAGGCTCAATAAAATTATTGATTTTATTTCTAATATCTTCACTAGTGTTTTTACCTATTGTTAATCCTCCGGTGACATTTCCATTATCATCAACACCGAAATAAACAATACCACGTCCATGTTTGTTTAACATTGCAGTTAAGCTTTTTAAACCTTTATCTAATTGAGTTAAACTTTCTTTAAATTCAACATATTCATTTTCTTTTCCAATGTTCATAATTCCACTTCCTTTATACTTATTTTACCTCATTTTAAGATAAAGTCAATTCAAAGTCAACTTTCAAAGTCAATTCAAAGTCAACTTTCAAAGTCAACTTTTATGCATTATTAAGAAAAAAACATCGTTTTACCGATGCTTTATTCTTCACTTTCAATAAATTGTGAATTATATAATCCAGCATAGAAGCCATTTAATTCCATTAATTGATCGTGGTTACCATGTTCAATAATGTCACCATCTTTCATAACTAAGATTAAATCAGCATTCTTAATTGTTGATAATCTATGAGCGATAACAAATGATGTTCTACCATTGGTAAGTTTATCCATTGCTTCTTGAATTGATATTTCTGTTTTAGTATCAACATTACTTGTTGCTTCATCCAATATTAATAATGGAGCATTTTCAATCATCGCTCTAGCGATTGTCATAAGTTGTTTTTGACCGGCAGATAAAGAAGAATCTTCTTTTAATAATGTATTTTCTTTATCGGATAAAGTAGATACAAAGTGTGATAAATTAGCTTCTTTAATTACTTCTTGAAGTCTTTCATCACTAACATTTTCTTTATTAAATAAGATATTTTCTTTGAATGTGCCTTCAAACATCCATGTATCTTGTAATACCATGCCAAATAGAGATCTTAATTCTGTTCTAGACATATCTTTAATGGAGATATCATCAATTAAAATATCACCTTCATTGATCTCATAAAATCTCATTAATAAGTTAACAATTGTAGTTTTACCAGCACCAGTTGGTCCAACAATCGCGACTTTCATACCAGGTTCAATCTTACATGAGAAATTTGGAATAATAATTTTATCTTCGTTATATCCAAATTTAACGTTTTTAAATTCAACTTTACCTTTAACACTATCTTTAGAGAAATATAAAGGTTTATTAGATTCATCATCTAATTCTTCTTCATCTAAGAACTCAAATACTCTTGCCGCACTTGCCGCACACATTTGTAGAGAGTTCATCGCTTGAGCGATTTGGCTTAATGGGCTTTGGAATAAGTTAACATAAACAGTGAAAGCTGTAATAGTACCAAAACTTACTCCTTTATTACCTGCGAGTAATAATCCACCAACTAAGAATACTGCTGCGTAAGAAAAATAAGATACAAAACTCATCATCGGTTGCATAATGCCGCCGTAGAATTGTGCTTTAAACATTGTTTTATGTAAGTCTTGGTTTGTTTCTTGAAACTTCTTACCGCGAATATCTTCAGCATTAAATAATTTAATAACGCTTTGTCCAGAATAATTTTCTTCAACAATGCCATTAACTACCCCAGTATAATCTTGTCTTAATTTAAATAAAGGAATCGCTTTTTTCATAATAACCATTAACATAATGATCATTAATGGAATGGATATTAATACTGTACATGACATTTGCCATGAGGTGATAAACATTGCGATTAAGACACCAATTAACATAAAGATAGATTGAAATAACATGGTAATACCATTTTGTAAGTTTTGAGCGATGTTATCAACATCGTTAGTGACGATTGATAAAGTATCACCATAAGGATGAGAATCAAAATATTTAAGTTTCATTCTATTAATCTTTAAAGAGATTTGACTTCTTAAAGATTTAGAATATCTTTGAGTTACTTCATTCATAATAAATGAAGAACTAAAGCTTAATAATGCATTTCCAATATACATGATAATAAGAATCATACCATAATGGAAAATCTTATCCATATCGATAGTTTGAGTAGATGCATTATTGGCGATTTCATTAGTAAAATCTTTTAATATTTGAGGTGCAAAAATAGAAATCAATACAGAACCGATAATTAATACAAAAGAAATAATAATTGGAAGTAAATAAGGTTTTAAAGATTTAAGGAGTTTACCATAATTTGGTTTTACCTTAGGTTTGTCATTAAAGTTTCTTCTCATAAACCAAGTTCCTCCTTAGATAATTGTGATAAAGCAATTTCTTGATATTCTTTACAAGTTTTTAATAATTCTTCATGCTTACCTTTTCCGACAATCTTACCTTCTTCAATAACAAGTATTTGATCAGCATCCATAATGGTTCCAATTCTTTGAGCGACAATAATCTTAGTTGCTTCTTTTTCACTTTCTTTTAAATTTTCTCTAACTTGTTTATCTGTTTTATAATCTAGCGCGGAGAAAGAATCATCAAAGACATAGATTTCTGGATGTTTTGCAACCGCACGCGCGATACATAATCTTTGTTTTTGACCACCAGAAACGTTTTTACCACCTTGAGATATTTCTTCATCAAAACCATGTTCTTTTTCTTCAATAAATGAATATGCACAAGCAATTTTACTTGCACTTATTACATTATCTTCACTCATAGAAGGATTGGATAATGCAATATTGTTTCTAATGCTATCTTTAAACAAGATTCCTTTTTGAGGGACAAAACCAATTACATCTCTTAATGCTTCTTGTTTAACATCTTTAACATTAACTCCATCGACTAATACTTCTCCAGAAGTTGCTTCATATAATCGAGGAATTAAATTAATAATAGTGGTTTTACCAGAGCCTGTTCCTCCAATAAGGGCCAATGTTTCCCCTTTATTAACTTTAAAAGAAATATTACTTACTGCATCTTCTTTACCATCGGCATATTTAAAAGATACATTCTTAAATTCAATTGTTCCTTTTTCTTTAAATGGAACACTTTCTTCTTTGTCTTTAATCTTAATTTCTTCGTCCAATACTTCATTAATACGTTTAGCAGAAACCATTGCACGAGGAACAAGTAAGAAAAGCATCATCATCATAACAAATGCCATAATGATTTGGCTCGCAAGCATAATAAAACTTGTTACTGTCGCATAATCAATTTCACCTTTATTAATTAAAGAAGCGCCAATCCAATAAATTGTTAAAGTAAGACCAGAATTAATAATAGTCATTCCTGGAGATAATATCGCCATGATTCTACCAGTAAATACTTGTGCTTTAGTAAAGTCTTTGTTGGCATTTTCAAATTTATTTTCTTGATATTTTTCCGCGTTAAAAGCTCTAATAACTCTAACACCAGTTAAATTTTCTCTAGTTGTACCATTTAAACGATCGGTGTATTTTTGCATGATCTTAAATTTAGGTAATGCAACTGCCATTAATGTTCCAATAAGAACAATTAATATTACAATAGCTACTGCAGTAGCAACAGTTAAACTTGCAGAACTAGCTTGGATTTTACAAATAGCCCAAATCGCAGTAATAGGTGCGGCGAATACCATACGCATAGTCATAATATTAGCCATTTGGATTTGTTGAATATCATTAGTGGTTCTAGTTACTAATGATGGAGTAGAAAATTTATTGATTTCTTCTAAAGAAAGATTTTCTACTTTGTTATATAAAGAAGTTCTAATATTTGTGGATAAATTACTTGCGACAGCTGAAGCAATCACAGATATCAATCCTTGTACTACCATAATACCTGCAGCAAGAGCTACCATCATTAATCCGTTATACCAAATATCCCATGTAGAAGCATTCGCAATAGCGACAATGTTATTTGCAGTTTCTTCATCTACCATAGATATATATTGTCTAATTGATGCAATATCTTTTAAATTTTCCCAACCAATACTTTGAATAAATACACCCATTTGACCTAATTGTTCTGGATTATTATGATAATTAACGTATGTAACAGCTTTAATAATGCCCGATACATAATCTGTTATTGTCATTGTTAAATAAACTTGTAAAATCGTTAATGCAACAATCAAAACAACAAAGAATACATCTAATTTTGATAGTTTTTTATACAATTTGATCATTCTTATTACCTCCTTTTATCTCTTCTATACTACTTTGAATTAATTTAATATAATTTATGAATTCTTCCATATTTGATATTCCAACTTTATCAACTAGTTTTTCAAACATAGAATATGCTTCATTATATCTTTCTAGATATGTTTGTTTACCTTCTTCACTTAATTTCACTATTACTTTTCTTTTGTCTTTAGTATCTTTGCATCTAATAAC
>CAVJGK010000012.1:0-22241 GCA_963648895.1 Lachnospiraceae bacterium
TATTTATTCATCAACAAATTCTTGGGATGGTGAATTAAGAAGTTTAATTAACGCTTTAGGTGAAATTTGTTATGATGAAGAAAATTCTCAAGTTAAATTAAATATTATAAATGATGAAGATTCTTTAAAAGAAATTATCTCTTCATTATTAGATAAGCCTGAACGTTCTGATGGTGAAACTAAATTAGATGTTATTTATTCTTCTTTAATTATTAAAACTAAATTAACTTCTCAAATTGATAAATCTCTTGATGAAGCTAGTGAACCAATATCTAACTCCTATCGAGATGAATGTAAAGATGGAGAATATTATTCTAAGGATGAAATATCTTCTTTATTAAGATTCTTGAAAGAATATGATTTAAACGTTGATCAATTTTCTTCTTTTGAATTTGAAACAATGTTAGATAAATCAAATTCAAATTACGTTTTAAATGATACTGAAAGAGTTGATGTAGGTGAAGGTAAACAAAAAATTGATATCGCTTATGAATCTACTTTATTAAAACTAGAAATAAGTAAATATATTGATAATGCAGTTAAAGATAATATTAATGACTTTGAAAGTGTAGAAAATAAATATTTAAAAGAAAAATTATCTATAACTTCGATTCACTATATCTATTCATTAGATAGTTTAAAAAATACTTTAAAATGTTTAGATAAATTAGATATTGACTTTTCTAAAGGTGAAGATGGTAAATATTCTTATTCTTTTGATGATAATGGTAATGCTATTTTAAAGAAAATTTATAATGAAGATGGTATCACATTAGATGATGTTTATTCTTCCATGATTGTTGTTGGTGTAATTACTCATAACTTATCATCTTATATTGGTTCAGAATCTTATTTCTCTAACAATACTATTGATCATCCTTACGCTTATAGCGATTTTATTTCTAACCATACAAAAGCTTTCTATTACCAAAGTGAAGTCACTAATTTATTTAAATTATTAAAAGATGATCGTTTACCAAGTATCAATTTTGATGATAATCCTTATACTATTGATTTTAGCAAAGATAAAGTTAATTTATCCGCGGTTAAAGAATTATTCTATCAAAACGATGAAAATAAATTCTATTTATTAGATGGTTATATTTCTAATGTATTAATGCATTTAGGTAGTTTAAATATTTCTAGCACTATTGCAGGAACGATTGAAAATGATGAAGATAATAAAATTTATATTGAACATGCAGAAATTAAAAATCTATTAACTTCATTGACTAATTTAAATATTAATACATTAAATGATTTTAATGATATTTCTTCTTCATTAAAAATTAAATACTCTAATATTGATGATATTATTTCTAGTAGCATTTTAAGAAGTAGTGTTATTACTTCTTCTTATAATGTAAATCCTAATAAAGATGATGCGATTAAATCAACAGGATATTGTAATGGAGAATTAACTACAAGTTCTTATGTTGAAATTAGTGAAAGTGAATTGAAAAATGCTTTAAATGCTTTATTATATCTATCTACTCAATTAGATTCTTCTAGCGATAGTATCAATTTTGATTTAATTAATAATTTAACAATTGATCAAATTATGTATGTCTATAAGAAAGATAAAACAACATTTATATATTCAGTTGAATCTTCTTCTTTAATTTATAATTTAACTAGTAAGATAATTATTGAAAAATTAAATTCTTCTTCCATTACTTCTTCATTTGTAAGTGAAAATAGCGAAAGTAAAGAAGTATGGGATTTAGAAAATGTTAATACAACTTCAAAAGATATTATTAAAAAAGATAGCTTCGAAACTGCATTAACATTGATAGATGCAGCTTTCTAACAACTATTTAAAAGTCTTAGGCATTTGCTTAAGACTTTTATTATATTGAACAAAATTTCTTTAAAAGTTTTATAAATGGTTAAAAAATTAATTTTAATTAATAGTTTATTCAAATGTTATTTATAAAATTGTTTATATTTGGTAAACTTAAGATAATGAAGGTAGGTATCATTACATGAAAAAACTTATGATTATTACAGACTCTAATTCTGGTATCAGCCAAAAAGAAGGTGAAGAATTAGGTATTAAAGTTGTTCCAATGCCATTTGTTATTAATGGAGAAGAATATTTAGAAGATATTTCTTTAAACCAAGAACAATTCTATGAAAAATTAAAAGATGCAAATGCAGATATTCATACATCACAACCTTCTAGTTTCTACTTAGAAGATTTATTTGAAAATTTATTAAATGAATATGAAGAATTAGTTTATATTCCAATGTCTTCTGGATTATCTGCAACATGCGCGAATGCAACTACTATTGCAGAAAACTTTAATGGACGTGTATTTGTTGTTAACAACCAAAGAATCTCTGTCACACAAAAAGAATCAGTCTATGAAGCTATTGCAATGGCTAAGGCAGGAAAAAGTGGCAAAGAAATTCATGATTATTTAATTGATACTAAAATGAAATCAATTATTTATATTATGGTTGCAACTTTAAAATATCTAAAAAAAGGTGGAAGAGTTACTCCTGCGGCAGCAGCGCTTGGATCTATGTTAAGAATTAAACCAGTTTTAATTATTAAAGGTGAAAAACTAGATTCATTTTTTAAAGCTTTAACTTTAAAACAAGCTAAATTAAAAATGATTGATCAAGTTAGACAAGATTGTGAAACATTATTTAAAGATGAATATGAAAAAGGCTTAATGGTAGTTAGTGTCGCTCACACTGACAATGAAGAAGAAGCATTAAAATTTAAAGAAGAAATTTTAACTGCTTTACCTAAATTACAATTTAGATTTGTTGATCCATTATCTTTATCAGTTTCTTGCCATATTGGCCCAGGATCTTTAGCGATAGCAATCGCGATAAATTCTTATCTTAAGTAAAAAATATCGATAAAAAGTTACTTTAAGGGTAACTTTTTTTCTTGAGTATTTATTTTTTTAATATATATGATATTATTAATAGATGAAGAGAGTATTAAAATGAAATTTGATCAAAGTGTTATTGAAAAAATTAAATCTTCTAAAAAGATTAATATTATCGGATGCCCTGGTGCAGGAAAATCTACTTTAGGAAAAAAACTTTCTAAGGTTCTTTCTTTACCAGTTGTTTTTCTTGACACAATTTATTGGAAACCTAATTGGGTTTCTTTACCAAAAGATGAATTCGTTTTAAAAATGTTAGAAGAAACAAAAAAAGAATCTTGGATCATGGATGGCAATTATGAATATTGTCTAGAACAAAGATTAGATAAAGCTGATTTTAATATCTATTTAGATTTATCGACTTTTACATGTTTAACTTCTGCTTATAAAAGATATTTCGTTTATAAAAATAAATCTAGAAGCGATATGACCGAAGGATGTCATGAAGTAATGGATAAAGAATTTGTTTCATTTATTTGTTCTTACAATAAAAAAAGCCGTAAAGTTAATTACGAACTTTTAAAAAATGCCTCAGTTCCATTTTTAATTTTAAAATCAAGAAAGCAAGCGCATAAATTAGTTAAATTATTATCTTCTGAAGATTAATCTTTAGAAGAAGGTAAAGAATAAGTTTCATCAACGTCATTATTATCAATGGCGTTTTCTTTTGCCATTAATTTTAACATCTCATCTAATTCTTTATCATCGACTGGATTTAAAAATACTTGTTTAGAATAGACATGGTAAGTTTCCGCCCCAATTGCTTCAATGATTTGTAAACAGATTTTTTTAGATAGAGAATTAATGGCTGGATTAATAATTAAATTCTTTGTCCAAGTGACAGGATTTAAAAAATTAATCGCTTGCCATATGACTTGTCCAACTTTCTTTAATTTATACTTTTTAGCGACTTTAACCGGTTTAGAATTATCAATACTTGATTTGATATTGAGTATTTGAAGAACCTGAGATAATTTTAATTTCTTCAAAGGTTTTAACATTCTTTTATCTAATAAGCCTTCTAATTTATCAACGATGTAATGATCAAGAAGAATTATTTCTTCGAAACTTAATTCACATATTGGATTATTGCTATCTGGATAAAATCTAGAAGCGATTTGTTTAATTAATTGTAAAGAAACAATTTCAATGTTTTTAAAGGTAATCTCATTTTGTTCTTTAGTTCTTCTTAAAAAAGAATCTTGAGCGATTTTAATATCCGATTCTATTTCTTCTTTAGTGACATTTTTAGAATTTTCATCCAATATTATCGCATCTTTTTTTATTTGTTTAGTTGTTAATAAAATATAGATTAAGACAAATAATATTGCTCCTAAGAATATGCCGATAATTAAAGCGATAATAGTAGAAATATTGATTGAAAAAGTTACATCAATTAAAAACATTACTCGTCACCTCTTTTTTATTATTATAAAAAAAATCGATTTAATTTACTATTAAATATAAACAAAATGTTTTATAATGTATTAGTTTTAAAAAAGGAGTTTAATTATGAAAGCAAGTAAAATGTTAATTGCCACAATGAAAGAAGTTCCAAATGAGGCAGTTATTCCTAGCCATGTTCTCTTATTAAGAGGTGGTTATATCCGTAAATTAGTCGCTGGAGTCTATTCATATTTACCGCTTGGATTAAGAACTCTTAATAAAGTTGAAAAGATTATCCGTGAAGAAATGGATGATTCGGGTGCATTAGAAATCCTTTCAAGCGCGATCCAACCAAAAGAATTATGGGAAGAATCAGGCAGATGGTATAAATATGGTCCAGAATTAATGAGATTTAAAGATCGTCATGATAGAGAATTTTGCTTAGGTCCAACTCATGAAGAAATCTTTACCAACTTAGTAAGAAATGAAGTTAAATCTAAAAAATCTTTACCAATGAACCTTTATCAAATCCAAACTAAATATCGTGATGAATTTAGACCAAGATTTGGTCTTATGAGATCTAGAGAATTCATTATGAAAGATGCTTATTCTTTCGACTTAGATGAAAAAGGCTTAGAAGTCTCTTATCAAAATATGTATGACACATATTGCCGTATTTTTGACCGTTTTGGCTTAAATTATAAAATCGTTTTAGCCGATACTGGCGCAATCGGGGGAAATGGTTCTCATCAATTTATGGCTCTTTCCAGCGTAGGTGAATCAGATATTATTTATTGTGATTGTGGCTATGCCGCGGACCAAGAAAAAGCTGATTCAAAAATGGATGGATATAAATTCGAAGGTAGTGAAGAAGCTTTAAAAGAAGTTGAAACACCAAATACTAAAACTATTGAAGAATTATCTTCATATTTAAAATGTGATGCAAAAGATATTGCAAAAGCTGTTTTATATAAAGATATTGCTCATGATCAATACGTCATGGTCTTATTAAGAGGAGATCGTGAAGTAAATGATATTAAAGTCGTAAATGAATTAGATATTGCAGAATTTGAACTCGTTTTAGCGACAGATGAAAATATTGCTTCTATTGGTTCTTACCACGGATTTATTGGCCCTAAAGGTTTAGAAGATAAGGTAAAAATCTTGGTCGATGAAGAAATCACCCATATGAAAAATGTCATTATCGGGGCGAATAAGAAAGATTATCACTATGTAAACGCAAATTATGGAAGAGATTTTAAAGGACATGTAGTTGGTAATTTTAGAAAAGCTAATGCAGGAGATTTATGCCCATGCTGTGGAAAGCCTTTAAGCATGGAAAGAGGTATTGAAGTAGGTCAAATCTTTAAACTTGGTACTAAATATTCAGCTCCAATGAAGGCAAATTACCAAGATGATGATGGAACTTTAAAACCAATGGTAATGGGATGTTATGGCATTGGTGTTACTAGAACCATGTCTTCTATTATTGAACAAAACCATGATGAATTTGGTATTAAGTGGCCATTAAATGTCGCACCTTATCATGCGGTAATTGTTCCTATTTCTTATAAAGATGAAATCCAAAAAGCAAAAGCAGAAAAACTTTATGAAGAATTAAAGAAAGCTCATGTTGAAGTCATTTTAGATGACCGTGATGAAAGACCTGGCTTTAAGTTTAAAGATTGGGAATTAATTGGTATTCCATATATTATTACTCTCGGTAGAAGAGCAAATGAAGACATTTGTGAATTCAAATTAAGATCGACTATGGAAAAACAAGAACTTCCAATTGAAGAAGCAAAAAATATTGTTATTGACGCGGTCAAAGCTTTATAAAAAATTAAATCCTTAGAGTAATTTCTAAGGATTTTTGTTACAATAATTATATCGGAGGCAATTATGGTTTATTTAATTTATGGAGAACAATATCCAATAATTTTAAAAAGAACTAAAAAGATCGTTAAATCAATTTTAAATGATGAAATTGATGATTTTTCTTATGTCAAATTAAACGCAAAAGAAGTATTGTCTCAAGATATTGTTAAAGAATGTAGTTTATTACCTTTCGGAGGTAATAAAGTAGTTCAAATTGATAATCCATATTTTTTATCAAATGAAAGAGAAAAAGTATCTATTGATAAAGAACAAGATTATTCTTCTTTAGTCAATTATATTTTAAACGATCAAGAAGATAATATTGTTACATTAATCTTTGTTTTAGAAAGAGCAAGTGTTAACAAAAGAAGTGAAGTATATAAAGCTATTGAAAAAAAAGGTAAAATCATTTTCGAAGAAAAATTAGATGCTTCTAATTTAAGATTGACTGGTAAAAAATTCTTTGAAAAGAAAGGCGCAACTATCACAGATGCTGCCTTAGATATGCTTATTTCTAGAGTAGGTGATGATTTATCATTGTTTATCAATGAAACTGATAAATTATCTTTGTACACTAAAAATGTTACAGAAAAAGATGTTTCTTTATTAGTTCCTCTTCCTTTAGAAGATAATGCTTTTACCATTGTAGATTCATTGCTTAATAATAAGATATCAGTTGCTTTAAAAACATATCGTGATTTAATCTCATTAAAAGAAGATCCAACTAGATTAATGTATTTATTCTATTCACAATTTAAAACTTATTCAACCATTAGCTATTTATACAAAGTAGAGAAAAAATCTAATAATGAAATCGCGAATATTTTAAAACCGATGCATCCATATCGAATCCAACTTATTTGCCGTAATTTGAATGCCATATCTTATAAAGAAATACAAAATATCATTGATTATTTATATTGCTTAGATATTAAAATTAAGGCGATGGAAGTTGAACCTGTCACCGGTGTAGAATTATTTATGATTAATTTTAAACAAATCAAAGAAGGTAAAATTTAGTTTATCTTCTTTTTTTTGTGTTTTAAAGTCTTTTCCTTTGATAAACTAATATTAAGAGGTTAAAACTATGTTTGGTAAGATATTAGGTTATAAATTAGAAAAAAATACATTAACAATTAATTTTGAAGAAAGAAAAGGTATTGTCAATTTTATCGATGATGGCATTGTTCAATTCAAAGAAGAAAATTCGTCTTCTTTTGCTTTTAATATTTTAGATTTAATTTCTCCTTTAAATATTGAAGTTAGTTTAAATGATGGAATTATTAAAGCTAATACAGGACGTTATACTTATTTTATTAAAGAAGAATTCTTAGTCGATATTCAAAAAGATGACACATTAATTTCTTCTTCATCTAATGAGCATTTACATAAAAAAACATTATTAAATAAAGAACTTCAAGAAAAAGAAGGCCATGAAGTTTCTAATGAAGAAGAATATTTATTTTCCATTCAAAAAGTTATTTCTGATGAAGATTATATCTATGGTTTAGGAGATAAATCAGGCTTTTTAAATAAAAAAGGCTATGAATATGAGATGTATAATACCGATAACCCTGCTCCTCAAGTAGAGTGTTTTAAAGCATTATATAAATCTATTCCTTTCTATATTGTTTTTAATTACAATTATCAATATGGTTTCTTTTTTGATAATACTTATAAACAACATTATGATGTGGGAAAAACTAATCCACATATTGTCAAAACATCCTTAAAGAAAGGTTATTATAATTATTATTTTATCGGAGGAGATTCACTTAAAGAAGTTGTAGAAAATTATACCTTTATTACAGGAAGAATGCCTTTACCTCAAATTTGGACATTAGGTAATCAACAATCTCGTTGGTCATATATGTGCCAAGAAGAATTAATGGAAGTGGCTCATAAATTTAGAGAATATGATGTTCCATGTGATACTTTATATTTAGATATTGATTATATGGATCATTATAAAGTTTTTACAACTAATAAAGAAACTTTCCCTGATTTTAAAAAGATGGTTGATGAATTATCTTCATTAAATTTTAAATTAGTCACTATTATTGACCCAGGTGTAAAAAAAGAAAGTGGCTATCAAGTCTATGAAGATTTAATTAAAAATGATTTAGTGGCTACTTTAGATAATAAAACATACTTTAACGAAGTATGGCCAGGAGTAAGTGTTTATCCTTCTTTTATTAATCCTAAAACTCAAGAATTTTGGGCGGATAAAGTAAAATTCTTAGTTGATTTAGGAGTTCGTGGTATTTGGAATGATATGAATGAACCAGCTTCTTTTAAAGGACCTTTACCAGATAATGTTGAATTTAAAATGAATGATAAAGTCTATTATCATGATGAAATTCATAATATATATGCCCACTATATGAACAAAGCTACTTATGAAGGATTAAAAAAATATGATCAAAGAAGACCATATATTATTACTCGTGCAGGTTTTTCTGGTACTCAAATATATGCCACAACCTGGACAGGTGATCAACATTCTATCTATCCTCATTTACAAATGATGATACCTATTTTATTAAATTTAGGTTTATCTGGTTTCCCATTCGCAGGAACCGATATAGGAGGATTTTGCTCCGATACTACTAAAGAATTATTAATTCGATTTGTTGAAGCGGGAATATTTACTCCGATGTTTAGAAACCATTCAGCGATGAATACAACCTATCAAGAACCTTGGGCATTTGATAAAGAAACATTAGATATTTATCGCCATATGATGAAAACTCGATATCAATTTATTCCATATATGTATGATTTATGCTTTGAAGCAAGCAATACTGGTTTACCAATAATTCGTCCATTAGTTATGGAATTTCCAAAAGATAAAAATACTTATCAAATTAATGATGAATATATGTTAGGTTGTAATGTTTTAGTTTCACCAGTTATAGAACAAGGACAAAGATATAAACTTGTGTATCTTCCAGAAGGAAAATGGTATTCATATTTTTCAAATGAAGTATATGAGGGAGGATATCACGCGATAAAATGTGATTTAGATGAAGTATTAATCTTTATTAAAGAAGGAAGTATTATTCCTCAATATTTAGATAGTGATCATATTGATCCTCATACTGATACTTTAATTTTAAGAGTTTATCCAGGCCAAGGTAATTATGTCCATTATCAAGATAATGGTGAAGATTTTAAATATGAAAGTGGGGAATATAATATGTATGAAATTATCCATGATGATAATTTCTTAAGAATTAATTTACCTTATCATTTCTATCAAGAATATAAAAAAATCATCTTAAAATATGAAGATAAAGAAGTAACTATTACTGATTATAATAAACAATTAGAGATTAAATAAATACACTTATAATAGGAAAAAAGACTCACTAATAGTGAGCCTTTTTGTTCTTAAGATATTTAATAAATACAATGATTTCATGAACAACTAATGGAATAATCGAACAAGATCCAATAATTAACCAATCGATAATATCAATTTGTGTTGTTTTAAAAATTGCGTTTAAGAATGGAACTTCGGTAACAAGAATTTGTAATATTAATCCCAAGAAGAAAGCACCAAACATAACGAAATTCTTTGATTTAATAATAGATACAAATGATTTTGAATCATTGCTCATGGATAACATTAAGAATAATTCACTTAATCCAAGAATAGAGAATGCACAAGTTTGTGCTTCTTTTAATTTTTCGGCATTATTACCAAAATAAGCAATAATTCCATTAATATCAAAGACGTTTACACCATTTTGCACACATGGGAAATAAATAAATCCAAATAGAGTAATTAAAGAAATAATTATTGAATAAGTAATAAGTTGAGTAATAGAACGTTTAGAGAAGAAAGAACCTTTATTGGTTTCTACTTGCTTAGTCATTAAATTATCATTTGATTTATCAACACCTAATCCAATTGCAGGTAATGAATCAGTGATTAAATTAATCCATAATAAGTGAATCGCGATTAATGGGGTAGGTAAACCTAAAATAGTACATAAGAATAAGACAATAACTTCAGCCATGTTACTAGAAAGTAAGAAGACAATGGTCTTTTTTAAATTTGCATAGATATTTCTACCTTCTTCTACAGCTTTTTCAATTGTTGCAAAATTATCATCTGATAAAATCATATCGGCAGCGTCTTTGGCAACATCAGTACCAGTGATACCCATAGCAATACCAATATCCGCGGCTTTTAATGAAGGAGCATCATTAACCCCATCACCTGTCATTGCGACTAATAAATTATTAGCTTTTAATGCTTTAACGATTTGAACTTTGTTATTTGGAGAAACTCGACCAAAGACATTGACATGTTTAACTACTTCTTTAATTTCTTCTTCTGACATGGAATCTAATTTACTTCCAAGCATACATTGATCAATGGAATCAACAATACCTAATTCTTTACCAATGGAGAAAGCAGTATCGATATGATCACCAGTAATCATAATTGTTCTAATTCCAGCGCTTTTTAATGAAACAATTGCAGGAATACATTCTTTTCTAATTGGATCTTTCATACCGACTAATCCAACAAAGATTAAATTATCTTCTTTTAAATTACCTTCTTGGTGATATGCTAAAGCTAGAACTCTTAATGCCTTAGAAGACATTTCTTTACTAGCTTTAAGAATGTTTTGTTTATCTTCTTTTGTTATTTCTCTAATTGTATCATTTATTCTAATTTTTGTTGTATGTAATAAAATAGAATCTAACGCACCTTTAGTGAAGGTGAAATATTGATTATCTTTTTGATGCATTGTAGACATCATTTTTCTAACTGAATCAAATGGATATTCATCAACACGAGGAAGAAGTTCTTCTTTTTCAGACTTTTTATAACCGATATAATCTAAATAATCAACTAAAGCAATTTCCGTTGGATCACCTGTTCTACCATTTTCAATACTTGCATTGGAACAAAGTCCAAAACCTGTAGCTAATAAATCTACTTCATCTTTATTAAAGTTTTCTTTTAGATCTAGTTTTTCATTGATATAAACTTCAGTAACAGTCATTTTGTTTTGAGTCAATGTACCAGTTTTATCGGAACAAATAACATCAATAGAACCTAAAGTTTCTACAGATGGGAGTTTTCTAATAATGGCATTATTTTTTGCCATTGATTCAACTCCTAAACTTAATACGATAGTAACAACCGCAACAAGTCCTTCTGGGATGGCTGCAACGGCTAAAGAAATTGCAAGTAAGAAGTGAGATAAAATATTATCAAATTTAAATCCATCATAAGCTAATGAGATAATTAACATCACGATAATAATACCAATAGTAATCATACCTAATAATTTAGATAAAGAAGCTAATTTCTTTTGTAATGGAGTTAAAGTGTCTTCGTCATTGTCTAACATTTTAGCGATTTTACCAATTTCTGTATTCATACCAGTGTTAATGACTACACCCATTCCTCGACCATAAGTAACAATGGTAGAAGAGAAAGCTAAATTGGTTAAATCACCTAAAGCAGTATCTTTTTTGGTAATGACATCAATGCTTTTATTAACAGGTACTGATTCACCAGTTAATGAAGATTCATCAATTTTTAAATTGACTGCTTCTAATAATCTTAAATCGGCAGGAACAATATTTCCTTCTTCTAAATAGACAATATCACCAACGACTAAATCTTTAGATGGTAAAGAAATAATTTGTCCATCTCTAATAACTTGAGTTAAAGGAGAAGACATCTTCTTTAAAGCTTCCATCGCATTGGCAGCTTTCTTTTCTTGAATAACACCAATTATTGCATTAAACATAATGACAATAAAGATGATAATAGAATCAATCCAGTCAGTTGATTTTTCAATGATTGCAACAACTAATGAAATAATTGCCGCGGCAAATAAAACATAAATCATTGGATCATTTAGTTGACCAAGAAACATCATTAAAAGAGATTTTTTCTTACCTTCTTTTAAAGCATTTGGTCCATTTTTTTGTAATAATTCTTCCGCTTTAGAACTTGTTAAACCATTTTTAGATGTATTTAATTCTTCTAAAACTTCATTTGCTTCTTTATTATGATACATAAATTTGACCTCCTATCTAATAAAGATATTTGGTCTTGCCGCGTACACGCTTATAAACGCGGATATTGCTATCGTCTTGACGCGTTTATAATTAGGCTACTCCCCAACTGAAATTAGAATAACATAAAAAGAAGTAAGATTAAATAATTAAAATAAAATATTTTAAAAATATATTTTTTTAGAGCAGTTAGCAATTATTAACATTTTTAGTAAAAAATATTATCATTTTAAAATTATAATGATAAAATATTATTGATTGAAATCTTCAATCAGAGAAAAATAATTCTCTATAAATGAAAGGTTAAAAACAAAAATGGAAAAACTTGATTTAACAAAGTATGGCATTACAGGTACAACTGAAATTGTCTACAACCCATCTTACGAATTATTATTCAAAGAAGAAACTAAACCTGAATTAGAAGGCTATGAAAAAGGACAAGTTTCTGAACTCGGCGCGGTAAACGTTATGACTGGTATCTACACTGGTAGATCTCCAAAAGACAAATTCATCGTAGTTGATGAAAATTCAAAAGACACTGTTTGGTGGACATCTGATGCTTATAAAAACGATAACCACCCAGCAAGTAAAGAAGCATGGGAAGCATGTAAAGAAATCGCAAAAAAAGAATTATCAAATAAGAGATTATTCGTTGTTGATGCTTTCTGCGGTGCAAATAAAGATACAAGAATGGCAGTAAGATTTATTGTCGAAGTTGCATGGCAAGCACATTTCATTAGAAATATGTTTATTAAACCAACAGAAGAAGAATTAGAGCATTTCGAACCAGACTTTGTTGTTTATAATGCATCTAAAGCAAAAGTTACAAATTATAAAGAATTAGGATTAAATTCTGAAACAGCAGTCATGTTCAACATTACAAGTAGAGAACAAGTTATTATCAATACTTGGTATGGTGGAGAAATGAAAAAAGGCATGTTCTCCATGATGAACTACTACTTACCTTTAAAAGGTATGGCATCAATGCATTGCTCTGCAAATACTGATTTAAATGGTGAAAATACTGCAATCTTCTTCGGATTATCAGGTACTGGTAAAACAACTTTATCAACTGATCCAAAAAGATTATTAATCGGTGATGATGAACACGGTTGGGATGACAATGGTGTTTTCAACTTTGAAGGTGGATGTTACGCGAAAGTAATTAACCTTGATAAAGATTCTGAACCAGATATTTATAATGCAATTAAACGTAATGCATTACTTGAAAACGTTACATTAGATAAAGATGGACATATTGATTTTGCTGATAAATCAGTAACAGAAAATACTCGTGTTTCTTATCCAATTGACCATATTAAAAACATTGTAAGACCAATTTCTAGCGCTCCAGCTGCAAAGAATGTTATCTTCCTTTCTGCTGATGCATTCGGCGTCTTACCTCCAGTTTCTATTTTAACTCCAGAACAAACTCAATATTATTTCTTATCAGGTTTCACTGCAAAACTTGCAGGTACTGAAAGAGGTATTACAGAACCTACTCCAACATTCTCAGCATGTTTTGGACAAGCATTCTTAGAATTACATCCAACTAAATATGCAGCAGAATTAGTTAAAAAGATGAAAGCAAGTGGAGCAAAAGCTTACTTAGTCAATACTGGTTGGAATGGTACAGGTAAACGTATTTCAATTAAAGATACACGTGGTATTATCGATGCTATCTTAGATGGTTCTATCTTAAAAGCAGATACAAAGAAAATCCCACACTTCGACTTTGAAGTACCTACATCTCTTCCAGGAGTTGATCCACATATCTTAGATCCAAGAGATACATATGCAGATCCTTCTAAATGGGAAGAAAAAGCTGTTGATTTAGCAGGTAGATTCATTGATAACTTCAAAAAATACGAAACTAATGAAGCAGGTAAAGCTTTAGTTAAAGCAGGACCAAAAAAATAGTTTAAATTTAAATTTTTGACACATCCATTTGGGTGTGTCTTTTGTTTGTATACAAGTTTTTCATAAAATCGGCTAATTAAGGCTTTTAGAAGAGTATTTATGTATTTTGTATTGTGACTAGGGCACAATATTTCAAATAGTTAGTTATTATTTGAAAAACTTTGCTATAATGAATATATAAACAAGGAGATATTTATATATGAGAAACGTAATCGTTGGCCAATCAGGTGGACCTACTGCAGTTATTAATGCATCGCTTTTGGGTGTTTTTAAAACATCTAGAGATTTAGGAGCAAATAAAATCTTTGGTATGGTACATGGTATCAAAGGCTTATTAGATGAAGATATCGTTGATTTATCAAAACAAATTAAAAATGACTTAGATATGGATTTATTAAAAAGAACTCCTTCTTCTTTCTTAGGTACATGTCGTTACAAACTTCCAGATATTAAAGGAAATGAAAAAACATACGATAAGATTTTTGAAATCTTGGATAAAAATGAAATTGATGCTTTCTTCTATATCGGTGGAAATGACTCAATGGATACTGTAAAAAAATTATCTGAATATGCAGAAACTATCCATTCAAAAATTAGATTCATGGGTTGTCCAAAGACAATTGATAATGACCTTGCTTTAACCGATCATACTCCAGGTTATGGTAGCGCGGCTAAATATATTGCAGCAACAACAAAAGAAATTATCCGTGATGGTTTAGTTTATGATTATCCAGTAGTTTCAGTTATTGAAGTTATGGGGAGAAATGCAGGTTGGTTAACTGCTGCAACAGCTTTAGCGAAAGGTGAAGATTGCGAAGGCGTTGATATGATTTTATTACCAGAATATACTTTCGATGAAGAAAAATTCTTAAAGAAAGTTAAAGAATTATTAGTCGGTAATAGATCTTTAGTCATCGCAGTTAGTGAAGGTATTAAAGTCGCAGATGGAAGATATGTTTGTGAACTTGGCTCACATAATGATTATGTCGATGCTTTCGGTCATAAATTATTAACAGGTACAGCAAGATATTTATCTGATTTAATCATGAATACATATAAAGTCAAAACTAGAGCGATTGAACTTTCATCATTACAAAGATGCGCCGCTCATATCACTTCAAGAATTGACGTTACTGAAGCTTTCAATACAGCTTCTGCAGCCGTTAGAAATGCCTTTGAAGGTAAAACAGGTGAAGTTACTATTTTAAAGAGACTTTCAGATAATCCATATATTTGTATTACTGAACAAGCAGATGTTAGAAGTATCGCGAATGTTGAAAAGAAAGTACCACTTGAATGGATTACTCCAGATGGAACATATGTAACTGACGATTTAATCAAATATATCCATCCATTAATTCAATCAGAAATTACTCCTTTATGGGTTGATGGTTTACCACGTCACTTAATCTTACAAAAAGAAGATAAATAGTACTAACAAAAACTAGTTTTCGAAAGAAAATTAGTTTTTTTTCATCTTGTTATATATTAAAATATATAGCGTTGGTGAAAAAAATGAAAACAAAGCAAGAAGTAAACTCATTCATTTTATTATTAATTACTACTCTGATCTGGGGTAGTGCTTTTGTGTTCCAAGATATTGCTTCACAATATGTTGGAAGTTACACATTTAATTGCATTCGTTTCTTAATTGCTTTTATTATCATGTTACCTTTTGCTATCTATCGCCAAAAGAAATTAAAAAAAGAGAATAAGAATAATTCATTAAAAGAGATTATTATCTCTTCTTCCATATGTGGATTTTTCTTAATAGGCGCTTCGATATTACAACAATTTGGTGTCGGTATGGTTGGTGCAGGAAAATCCGGCTTTATCACATCGATGTATTTAGTAATTATTCCAGTTTTATTATTTATTTTCGCTCATAAACGTTATTCTTGGAATGTCTATTTAGGAATTGTTGTCGCAGTTATTGGATTATATTTACTTTCAGTTAAAGGCGATTTTTCTTTAGAAACTGGCGATTTATTATTAATTGGTTCAGCCTTTATGTTTGCTTTCCAAATTATATCCACTGGATATTTCGCTAAAAATATGGATCCTATTACTTTATCTTGTGGCCAATCTTTAGTTTCATTTGTGATTGCTTTAATTCCAACTTTAATATTTGATCAACCTACATTTACTCAAATTGGAAGTGCAATTTGGCCTATTTTATATGTTTCTGTATTTTCTACATGCGTTGCTTATACATTACAAATTGTTGGTCAAAGGCATTTAAATGAAACTCTTGCAAGTTTAGTCATGTCATTTGAATCTGTCTTTTCTGCTTTATTTGGTGCGATTTTCTTAAGTCAATATTTATCTTTAAGAGAATATATTGGATGTGGAGTTATCTTTATTGGTGTTATTTTAGCGGAATTATCTTTTAAAAAGAAAGATAAAAGCGAAACTTGTAACAATGAAGAAGGGATAATCACTAATCAAGAAAGTGAATAAAAAATTATAAATTATTTATATTATATCAATTTATTGATATAATTTTTTTGTCTTTTGAGGTGTTTTATGAAGGATATATACGAAACTTTTGAATTTAATCAAATCGTTAAAATGATTGAACCATATGCTAAAACAGAAATAGGTTTAAACAATATTAGAAATTTAAAAATGTATGAAAATGTTTCTTTATTAAATGATGAATTATCACATTTAGAAGAAGTTATTTCTTATACTCAAAAATACCGTAATTTAAAGATTTATCCTCATAAAGATATTAAATCTCGTATTGCATTGATAAAAAAAGGTGGAATTGGTAATGTTGAATTCTTTTACCAAGTCCATCAATATTTACAAAATGCCAAAGAGTTGATTGATGAAACAATTAAAGATGCTTCTTACCCTTATTTAAATAGTTTAATTTCTTCTTTAAATGGCTTAGAAAATCTTCAATATCGTATTGAAAAAGTAATTAATAAAGATTTAACAATATCTGATAATGCATCTTCTTCTTTAAGAGAAATTAGAAAGCAATTAAGAAATGAAATTGCATCACAACAAAAAATCATGAATTCTTTAATGATCAAATATAAAGATTATTTAAATGATGAACATGTTGCATTAAGAAATTCTAATTATACTTTATCAATCAAACAAACTTATAAAAATAAAGTTGATGGGGTTGTTGTTGATGAATCTACTTCGGGTAATACTGCCTTTATTGAGCCTTTAGAAATTATTGTTTCTAATAATAAGATTCAACGTTTAAAAGAAAAAGAAAAAGAAGAAATTGATATTATCCTAAGCGAATTAACCAAATCTTGTTATAACAATATCGATGATATTCAAGTAGATCAAGAGGTAATTACTTATTTAGATTTTTTAATCGCAAAAGCAAATTTTGCATTAGATAATAATCATTTAGTTCCTCATATCGTTAATGAAAAAAAGATTTCTTTTATTGGAGCGAGACATCCATTAATTGATGTTAATAAAGTAGTCAAAAATGATTTTGTTTTAGATAAACAAAAAATCATGATTATCACAGGACCTAATGCTGGTGGTAAAACAGTTGCTTTAAAAGTAATTGGTTTATTAGTTATTATGGCTCAATGTGGTTTAGCTTTACCTACATCCAAGGTTGGTGAATTATCATTTTTCAAAAATGTTTATGTCGATATGGGTGATTCTCAATCATTAATTGATAATCTTTCAACTTTCTCAGGACATATTAAAAACTTAAAAGAAATTGTTAAAGAAGTTGATTCTTCTTCGTTAGTTATTTTTGATGAACTTGGAAGTGGTACTTCTCCTTTAGATGGTGAAGCTTTAGCGATAGGTACAATTAAATATCTCCACTTAAAAGATGCTTTTGGTATTATTACATCCCATTTTGATGGAGTAAAATCTTTTGCTTTAGAAGAAAATTATATTTTAAATGCTTCTATGGCATTTGATGAAGAAAATATTACTCCTACTTATCGTTTAAGACTTGGTGTTGCAGGTAAATCTTATGGTCTAGAGATGGCTTATCGAATGGGATTAGAAAAACAAATTTTAGAAACTGCATCTACCTATTTAGAAGAAAAAAGAAAGTCTGATAAAGAAGTGACTTTAAAAATGCTTCAACAAAAATTAGAAGAAAATGAACTTATTCAATACCAATTAAAAGAAAAAGAAGATTTATTAAATAAGAAAGTTCAATCTTTAGAAAATCAAAGAAAAGAGTTACAAAGACAAATTGATTTAGTCAAGAAAAATGCGGAAGAAGAAAAAGAAAAACTTGTCGATGAAACAAAGAAAAAGATTGAAAAAGCTTATGATGAATTTATTTCTTCAAAAGATATTAAACTTCATGAAGTGATCAAAGTTAAAAAAGACTTAGATGATTTATTAGATGATAGTGAAGAAAATGAAGAATCTTCTTATATTCCTTCCATTGGTGATTATGTTAGAGCCAATGATTATGGAGTACTTGGTAAAGTAATTAGAATTAAAGGTGATAATGTAACTATTTTATCTGATGGAGGAATGAATATTACTTCTAAAATTAATACATTAACTAAAATTTCTAAATCTAAACAACCTAAGAAAAAAGTTTATACTCCATCATATAAACTTGATAAAAAAGTCCCTCTTGAATGCAATATTGTCGGTTTCCATATCGAAGAAGGTATAAGAGAGATTGATAAATATTTAGATGATGCTATTACAGCTCATTATTCAGAAGTAAGAATTATTCATGGTTCAGGTACTGGTAAATTAAGAACAGCCGTTCATGAATATTTAAATAAAAGAAAAGATATTAAATCATATCGTCTAGGTGGATTAGGCGAAGGAGGAGTAGGAGCGACAGTTGTTTGCTTAAAATAAAATATGAATGACAAGGTTTTAGCGAAAATTGATTTGTTAACATATGTTCCCGGCGTTTATTTAATGAAAGATAAAGAAGGGACAATTATTTATGTTGGAAAAGCTAAATCTTTAATTAAAAGAGTCAAACAATATTTTACTCGTCCTCAAGAAGGTAAAGTTTTAAGAATGGTTAGAGAGGTCGATGATTTTGATACAATCGAAACTCCTAGTGAAAAAGAAGCTTTATTACTTGAAATTAATTTAATTAGGAAATATTATCCAAAATATAATATTTTATTAAAAGATGGTAAATCTTACCCATATATTGCTTTAAATAGACAAGGTGATCCATTTTTAAAAATTGCTTATAAAGATAATGATAAACGCTTTAAATATTTTGGACCTTATCCAAATTCTCAAGCGTGTTATAAAACAATTGATTTATTAAATAAAATCTTTCCTTTAAGAAAATGTAAAACCATTCCTTCTTCTCCTTGTTTATATTATCATTTAGGTCAATGTCTAGGACCTTGCATTAATAATATTGATGAAAGCCAATATGAACCATTAATTGAAAAAATCCAACATTTTTTAAATGGGGATACAGGTTCTATCAAAGAAGAATTAAAACAAAAAATGCTTAAAGCGAGTGAAAATTTAGAATTTGAAACCGCCAATGAAATAAAAATAACGCTAGATTCCATTGATAAAATCTGTCAAAAACAAAATATTCAACTTCAAGATCATGTCAATCGTGATGTAATTGGATTTTCCACTAGAGAAGGTTATTTTTCTTTATGCATTATGACTTATCGAAATGGTAATTTACTTGGTAAAAATATCTTCGTCTTAGAACAATTTGATGATATTAAAGAAGAAATTATTGATAATGTATTTACTTATTATCAAAAACATAATTTACCAAAAGAAATCATTGTTTCTGACAATGAAATTTGTGATCTATTAAATGATTTTTTAGATGCAGAAGTTATTTGTCCTACCCGTGGTACCAAAAAAGATTTATTATTAATCGCTTTAGAAAACGCAAAACATGGATTAGATGAACATTTTTTAACGGCAAGATTAGAAGATGATTCTTTATCTTTATTAGAAGAATTAGGTAAATTATTAAATATTAAAACACCTTTAAGAATTGAATTATTTGATAATTCCCATTTACAAGGAAGTTATCCAATCGGTGCGATGGTATGTTTTATAAATGGCGAAAAAGCACCTGGCGAATATCGTAAATTTAATATCACTTGGTCAGAAGGTAATGATGATTTAAAATCGATGGAAGAAGTTATTACTAGACGTTATTCAAGATTATTAAACGAAGAGAAGAAAATGCCTGATTTAATTATTGTCGACGGCGGGGATAATCAAATAAATGTCGCCCAAGAAGTATTAAATAATTTAAATCTTGATATACCACTTGCAGGACTTGCTAAAAATGATAAACATCATACAAATGGACTTATTTATAAAGGCCAATTATATGAAATTGATAAAAAATCTCGTTTATTTTTAATGCTTGTTAGAATGCAAGATGAAGTGCATCGATATGCCATTACTTTCCATAAAGATAAAAGAGGAAAAGGATTAACTCATTCCTTCTTTGATGATATAAAAGGGATTGGTAAAAAAAGAAAAGAACTTTTATTGAAAGCTTATCCAACATTAGATAGTTTAAAAAAGGCGGATGTGGTAGAATTATCTCAAATCGTTCCACCAAATATCGCAAGTGAGATATATGATAGAGTAAATAAGAAATAGGAGGTATCTATGGAAAATTTAAAATTTATTAAAGATACATTAAAAGAAGTTGAATTATTAGGTCAAATTGAATCTAAATTAAGTTTTGATAATCAAGTCAACGTTCCTAAAAATGGACATGATTTAGCAAGTGATCAAATAGGCTATATTGATAATAAAATCTATCATCTTCTTCATTCTAAATCATATGAAGTCGCGATTATTTCATCTTATGAAAGCATATCTAAATATGAAGAATATGATCAAATACTTGTTAAAAAACTTTATAAAGATTATTTAAAAAATAAAAATGTTACAAGTGAATTATCTTCTTCATTCTTAAAAGCGACTAATTCAGCTTTTTCTTCTTGGTTAGAATGTAAAGAAAAGGCAGATTATGAATCTTTTTATCCATATTTCCAAGAGGTAGTTAGACTTACAAAAGAAACTATTAAAACTAGAGATGAACAAAAAAGTACTATATATGATACTATTTTAAATGATTATGAAAAAGGAAGTTCGATTGAAAAACTTGATTCTTTCTTTGCTTTAATCAAAAAAGAATTATTACCATTAATTGAAAAGATTAAATCTTGTGATTTAAAAATTAAATCAGATTTTTTACATACTCCAATTTCGATTGAAAGACAAAAGAAGTTTTCTGAATATTTATTAAAATTAGAAAATCATTCTTCGGATTATTTAGTATTTTTAACTTCTGAACATCCTTTTACATCCGGTTTTGGTAAAGGTGATGAAAGAATTACGACTCACTTTTATGAAAATGATTTCTTTTCCAATGTTTATTCAACTCTTCATGAAGGCGGTCATGCCTTATTTGATCAAAATGAACCTAAAATTTATGATGAGCATTTTATAAGTGGTCATATGACTATGGCAATGCATGAATGCATGTCTAGATTTTATGAAAATATGATTGGTAGAAGTAAAGAATTTACTCATTTAATTTATGAAACATTGATTCAACAAATCCCTGAATTTAAAGATGTTTCTGAAGATGAAATTTATAAAGCAATCAATATTGCCACACCAAGTTTAATTCGTACTGAAGCGGATGAACTTACTTATCCAATTCATATTTTAATCCGTTATGAAATGGAAAAAGAATTTATTAATTCTGATGTTGATTTTTCAACTTTAAATAAAAAATGGAATCAATTATATAAAGATTATTTAGGAGTAGATGTTCCTAATGACAAGGAAGGTATTTTACAAGATGTTCATTGGTGTGATACTTATGGATATTTCCCATCTTATGCCTTAGGAAGTGCCTATGCAGCCCAAATTTATCATTATATGAGTTTACAATTTGATGTAGAAGAAGCTATTTCTTCTGGAAATATTAAAAAGATTAATGATTTTTTAATCTCTAATGTTTTCCCATATGCTTCCATCATGGATCCAGATGAATGGATTAAAAAAGTAACTAAGGAAGAATTTAATCCTAATTATTATATTTCATATTTAAAAAAGAAATTTACTTCTTTATATAATTTAGATGGTGAATAATAT
>CAVJGK010000013.1:0-20378 GCA_963648895.1 Lachnospiraceae bacterium
TTTTGATTCCTTAAGCTATGTTCCAAGCAATATTAAAACAATTAAATTAGATCCTATTAAAGATATTACAGATACCAATAGAGCGTTGTCAGAAGCATATAATCTAGGCTATAAAGAAATAGAGATTTATGGCTGTTTAGGTGGAAGAATTGACCATTCTATTGCAATTATTCAAGATGGATATAAATTCCACTCTATGGGCTTAAAAATAACTATTTTTGGCGATAAACAACAAATCACTTATTTAACTAATTCTAAATTAGAGATAAATAAAAAAGATGGATATATTTCCATCTTTAGTTTAGATACTTCTAAAGGAGTAACTATTAAGAATTTAAAATATGAGGTAAATGATATTACTTTAACAAATACATTTCCTTTAGGTGTATCTAATGAGTTTATTGATAAAACTGCTTCTATTGAAGTAAAACAAGGCACATTACTTATTGTTTATTAGTTTTTAATTTATAATCTTGATATACGTTAATAACAAAATAAACAAATAATAAAGTTAACATAATACCTAAATATAAATAATGTTGGTTACTTGCATATTCTTTACCTTTAGAAATTTGTTTAAAAAAGATTCCTAGACCATAAAATCCACCTAAACCTGTAAAGCAAAAAGAAGAGATATTGAAATAATGATTTTCTTTATTTTTTAAGTATGTGTATAAAGATATAATCGCGTAAGTTAATACGATTAAACCTAATAATGTTAAAATTAAATAATCGTTATTAAAAGAAATATCTGTACCATATTCATCTTGGTAAAATGAATAGCTTTTAACGTAAAATACAAAGAATAAGACGCTTAAGAATAAGCCTAAAACAATAAGAATAATTCTTTTTGTTAATTCTAAATATTTATTCATGGGCTAATTCGCCTCCTTCTTCTTTGCTTACTTGTTTAACAACAAATATGTTATGAGCTTTTAGATTCATAATAACTAAGATTAAACTACATAAAATGATATTAGGAAGCATGTATGCACCATTATAAACGATAGAATATAATACTGGTCCTCCAGCAAAATCATAATTTGCCCAGAAGATACATCCTGATAAGAAGTGAGTTAAAAACTTAGCCACTCCTCCTAAAATAGAACCAATTAACAAATATTTAGTTTGTTCTTTTTTAGTTTCTGCATTTTTAAATGGCTTATAAAATAAACCTGCAATGGCAACTACTGGATAAGCAAGGATATAGTCTAATAAAATTTGGAATAAAACATTATACCAAGAAGAACTAATCGCGTATACTCCTCCAAAACATTGTAAAAACGCTAGTAAGGTTCCACATATTAATGCGGATAAAAAGCCTCGTCTATAGGCTAAAACTAGAATTGGTAACATGGCAATACCAATGCTACCTCCATTAGGGAATACTCCCTTAAAGATGCCTCCTTGTAAAAAATCTAGTCCGAAGGCAAGTGCAGTAAATATGGCGATTTCACCGATATTTCTGGTTGTGAAGAATTTATTTTCTTTCTTCATAAATAAAAAAGTTCCTTTCTGACTAGATATGCCAAAAAAAGAACATTATTGCAAAATAAAAAATTCCTTCCGCTAGCATTACCTAGATCAAGTGTGGTCGACACTAAGAAGTGTCCTCTCAGCCTAATTCATTAAGCTCCCATAGTTTTATTTAAAAATATATTGATGAAAATTGCAATATTATTTTTGTTTTAACCAAGAAAATTGTATAATAGTATAAATATAAAAGGAGAAATACAATGCCTAGAAAGAAAAAAATAGAAACCACTGTTGCAAGTGAAAATATAAATGTTGAAAACCCAGTTACTGAAGAAGTAAAGACTGAAGAAACTCCAGCAGTTGAAGAAACTACTGTAGATGTAAAAACAACACCAACTGAGGTTAGTGAAGAAACATCAGTTGAAGAAAAAACTGAAGAAACTGTTACTGAAGAAATTTCTGAAGCACCAGTTGTTGAAGAAACTAAGGATGAACCAGTTGTCGAAGAAGTTCCTACTGTTGAAGAAAAAGTTGAAAAAACAGTTGCTGAAGAACCTGTTGCAGAAGAAGTTCCTGCAGTAGAAGAAAAAAATGAAGAAACAACACCAGTAGAAGTTTCACCTACTAATGGAGATAAACCTACTGAAGAACCAGTAGAATTTGTTCCAAATGAAGATGGTGCTTTAAATCAAATTGAAGTATCAAGTGAAGAAGAATTAAAAGCTAGTGTTAATAAAGCAAGAGAAGAATTTAAAGTAGAACACGATAAATTATTAAAATACAATAAAATACTAGGTGGTGTTTTATTTGTTGCCATGATTGCAATATTAGTTGTTGGAATGATTTATCCTGATGCAATTACATATTTATTAATTGGTATTGCTGTTTATTTCATCTTAGTATTCGCTCTTACACGTTGGCAAAGAAAGAAGATGGATGATGGTGTTAAAAAATATTTAAATGTCTATTCTTTATACACTGAATCTTATGCTTATGATCCATCTACATATAAAGATGTCACTATTAAATTTGAAGAAAAATTAGACAAAGAAGTAGTTGATAAACTTGAATATGTAAATGATTGTATTGAAATCGGTTCTAGAAATATTGTTAGATACACATTAAATGGAACTAAAGGCTATACAGGTGATGTATCAATTAAAACTGGTGAAAAGAAAGTTAGAAAAACTCATAAAGTTGGCTTTGTTGGTAAATTAGTCATTCTTCCTTTAGAACTTAAACAAGAAGGTAGAATTCTTTGCTACTTAAAAGGACTTGGAGATGCAGAACCTAGTAAATTAGATGATGTTAATAAAATCGATATTCCTGAATTAAGCAGTGCTTGGAGCGTTTATGCTTCTGATGATTCATTAGCTAAAGTATTTACTCCTAAACTTGTAAAAGAATTAAATGGCTTATCTTGTGATAGTATCTTAAATGATGTATTAATCTCCTTTAATGAAGGACAATTATTAATTGGCTTATCATATTCTGATGATTTAATGGTTATTCCTCTAGAAAAAGAATTTGATTCTACTGGATTTAATCACTTCAGAAATGATATGAATAAAGTGGCAGATATTTATAACACATTAAAAAAATAAATAACAATTTGTTGGGAGTATAAACAATATGCTAGAAGTAAGAAATTTAAAAAAGGTTTATAAAGTACCTAATGCAGATCCAGTTTATGCCCTTGATGATGTATCAGTTAAATTCCCTGAAAAAGGTTTGATCTTCATCTTAGGTAAATCGGGTTCTGGTAAATCTACTTTATTAAATGTTATGGGTGGACTTGATAAGGCGGATTCTGGAGAAATTATCATCAATGGTAAATCATCAAAAGAATTCTCTGGTAGTGAAATGGATTCATACCGTAATACATATTTAGGTTTTATTTTCCAAGAATATAACATTCTTTCTGATTTTACTATTAAAGAAAATATTGCCTTAGCTTTACAATTACAACATAAACCTGTTACTGATGAAGTTATTGATAATATTTTAAAAGAAGTAGATCTTGAAGGCTTTGGTAAAAGAAAACCAAATGAATTATCGGGTGGACAAAAACAAAGAGTTGCGATTGCGCGTGCTTTAGTTAAAGAACCAAAAATCATCTTTGGTGATGAACCAACTGGAGCTCTTGATTCAAATACTGGTAGACAAGTATTTGAAACATTAAAGAAATTATCAAAAGATAAATTAGTAGTTATTGTTTCTCATGATAGAGATTTTGCTGAACATTTTGGTGATCGAGTTATCGAATTAAGAGATGGTAAAATTATTTCTGATATTTCTAAAACAACATGTGAAGTAGATTCTCCTGCTGAAGGTTTATCAATAATGGGTGATAATATTATCCGTGTAGAAAAAGATCATGAATTAACACTTGCTGATTTAAAGATTATTAACGAAAGATTAGCTTCTAGAAAATCTGAAATCTATATTACCGCGGATGAACATATCAATGAAGCTGTTTGTGAAGCAGGTAGAATTGATAAAGAAGGTAATAGAGAAAAATTTGTTGATACAGATCAAAATACGATTGAAGTTGGTAATGAGAAATTTAATTTAATTAAGTCACATTTCTCACTAAAACACGCATTTAGAATGGGTGCAAAATCATTGAAAGTTAAACCTGGTAGACTAGTTTTAACAATATTGCTTTCAACTATCGCTTTTTCCTTATTTGGTTTTAGCGCAACTCTATCAATGTTTAATGATAAGAGTGCATTAGAATCTACTATTGTTAAAAATGATATCCATGCAATTAGCTTTAGTTTTGAACAAAGAGAAATAGCTAAAGATCAAGAAGAACCAGTTGTTACTAACGTCTTAACTCAAGAAAAGATTAATGAAGTTGAATCAAAAACTGGTGCGAAAGTTTATACCTTAACAAATGGTGATAAAATTCAAGTAAATACACCTTCAACAAGCGATGTATTCCATATGAACACATTTTATGGAAGAGTTGGAGTAAATGGTGATACTTTAAAAGAATTTGGACTTAGTTTATTAACTGGTGGTAAAGCACCAAGTGCTGAACATGAAATCTGTATTTCAAAATATGCTTTATTCACATATCAAGACTTTGGTTATTATGAAGTTGATACAACAACAGGTAAAACAACTAAAACTGAAGGTAAAGATATCAATGAACAAACAATCTTAGGAAAATACGTATTCGCAACTGAACCAGATAGTGAAAATAAAGCTAATAACGGCGTTAAAATTACTCCATTAAAAATTGTTGGTGTTGTCGATACAAAATATCCTCAAAAGTTTGAAAAATATAGAAGCGATTCTTCTTTATTAACTGCCGCGAATGCCGATACTATTACTATTGCATTTTTAAGAGGTAGCGCAAATCTACATAATGTTATTTATGAATATTCCCCAAATCCTCATGCTGCAATTACTTCAACCTATACAGGTGATAAAGCTACTGCGTTTGTTTCTTTTGGTGAAAGTATTGATACTTCAAAGGTAAGTAAATTCATCGATATGTATTTAGAAACTAAAGATGTATTCAATGATGAAAGCAAAATGACAAAAGATACATATAAATTATCTTTCGTTGATCCAATGTTAACTAATGTTGAAACATATGCAAAAGTTATTTCTATTTTAACTCAAGTATTTGTTTGGATTGGTCTAGCATTCGCGATATTTGCAGTATTATTATTCTATAACTTCATTTCTATTTCTATTAACAGTAAGAAAGTTGAAATTGGTATCCTTCGTGCAGTTGGGGCAAAAAGAATTGATGTATTTAAGATTTTCTATTCTGAATCATTTATTATTGCATCTATTAACTTCATTCTTGCAACAATTATTACTTTCTATATTTCATTTAGAGTTAATTCAGGATTAGTCGATGCTTTCGGTTTAGCATTCAATGTTATGTCACCTAATATCTTAGTTGTCTTAATGATCTTAGGAGTCGCACTTGGGGCAAGTATTATTTCAAGTATCTTACCAGTTACAAGACTTGCAAACAAAAAACCAATTGACGCAATCCACAATAAATAATTTAAAATATCTAAAGGCTAAGTCATTATGATTTAGTCTTTTTTTTACACAATCTCCCGAGAGATTATTTGATTTTCCGAGAGATTATTTGATTTTCCGAGAGATTATTTTAAAAAACGAGAGATTATTTGATTTTCCGAGAGAATAATAGACAATATATTATCTGTTTTTAAATATGATACATTTGAAATTAAATTGATTTTCTAAAAGTTTTTTAAAGTTAATTAGTTTTTAGAATTGATTTATTTAATTTAAAGTCTTTCTTTGCTATAATCATTACGACAAGTGAGGATGTTAACGTGTTAAAAGAAGATTTAATTGGAAAATGGATTCATGTCCAAAGCTATAAACACGATGGATTACTTCATAGAACTTGGGAAAGCGCAATGATCGTTGACTATAATGATGATTTTATAGTTACTGCATCAACTTGTAATAAAGTAATTGAAGCTGATGGTAGAAGATGGTTTACAAGAGAACCAGCAATATCAGTATTCTTCTTTCATGAATGGTATAACTTTATTGCTATGTTTAAAGAAAATGCAATTATGTATTATTGTAATATTGCTTCTCCTAGTATTGTTGATAAGAATTGTATCAAATATATTGATTACGACTTAGATTTAAAACTAATGCCAGATAAATCAATCTTACAACTAGATTCTAAGGAATATGAATTTCATCGTAAAAAATATAGCTATTCAGATGATTTAGATAAAGTCATTAAACTAGCGAATGCTCGTTCAAAAAAATTGATGGAAGATAATGCTTTTCCTTATGATGACAATATGATGATTGAATATTATAAGAAATTTGAAGAATTAAGCGCTCATCAAGATAAAGAGATGCTCGAAGATTATGAGGATGAAGAAGAACTATAGGTGTGATGCCCTATAGTTTTTTTGTGATTTATGAATATATTCATAAAAATTGGTATATCAAGATTTATGCTAAGTGATATAATAAACGATGTTGGAGGCACTTATGGAATTAGTTATTGAATCAAATGGATTAAATGATACTTCTAAACTAGGTCAAATACTTGGGGAAGAAGCTTTTAAAGGTGCTTTATATTCTTTAGACGGAGATTTAGGTGCAGGTAAAACTACTTTGACTAAATCAATCGCTTTAGCCCTTAATATTAAGGACAATGTATCAAGCCCTACTTTTAATATTTTAAAATGTTATTTTGATGGAAGACTTCCATTATATCATATCGATGCTTATCGATTAGAAGATGGAACTAATGCTTCTATTGGATTAGAAGAAGTAATTGAAGGCGATGGATTATGTATCGTCGAATGGGGAAAGTTTATTCAAGAGATGATATTTGAACCATTAGAAATTAAAATTACAATCTTAGATGATAATAAAAGAAAGTTTATCATTAAGAATGAATATAAAAAATATGATCATCTCATGATGCGTTTGAAGGAGGAATTTAAATGTTAACATTAATGTTAGATAGTTCAAATACTGATTTATCAATTGGTATTTCTAAAGATTACAATATCATTTATAAAACTTCTTTTGCATGTTGGCAACGCCAATCAGAATTGATGATTCCAGAATTAGAAAAAGCATTAAAAGAAACATCTTTAGAAATTAATGATTTCAATGAAATAGTTTGTTCTATTGGACCTGGTTCTTATACAGGTATTAGAATTGCTTTAACGATTGCAAAAACAATCGCGGTTATGAATGAAAATATTAAATTAAAATGTGTATCTTCTTTAAGAGTATTCGGCGGAAGAGATAAGAAATTTATCGCTTTAATGAACGCTCGTAGTAAAAGAAGTTATATCGGTGTTTATGACCACGATAATACAATAATGGAAGATAAAGTATTAACTAATGAAGAAGTATTAAATTATATTAACCAACATCCTGATTATGAAGTAATTGGTGATGTAGAATATTTAGGTTTAACAAACAATCTACCTGATGTAGTTTCTTCTATGAATTCATTAAGTGAAATTCTTCCTATTTGTGAAGATGTATTAAAAGTAAAACCATCTTATTTAAAGGATTAATATGGAACTTATAAAAGCAGATATTAATCATGTTGATGAAATTGTATCTTTAGATAATAAATACTTTCTTGCTCCATGGAACAAAGAACAATTTATTTATGAAATTAATGAGAATCAATTTTCATCTACTTATGTGCTTATTGAAGAGAACAAAGTAATTGGATTTATTATTTATTGGATTTTATTTGATCAAGGAGAATTAGTTAAAATCTGTGTAGATGAAAACTATGCAAGAAGGGGATTAGCTCAACTAATGCTAGATCAAATGATTAAAGATTTTAAAAAAGCTGAATGCTTTGTATGCACATTAGAAGTAAGAAAATCAAATTTCAAAGCGATATCTTTATATGAAAAATATGGCTTTGAATATGTATTAACTAAAAAAGCATATTACTCCAATGGAGAAGATGCTTTATATATGATGAAAGGAGTTTAGATATATGGATAAAATAATTCTTGCAATTGAATCATCTTGTGATGAAACATCAATTGCAGTGTTAAAAAACGATACCGAATTATTAGCGAATATCGTATCTACTCAAATCGCTATCCACCAAAAATATGGGGGAGTTATGCCTGAGATTGCTTCTCGTTTACACGTTGAAAATATCGGGGTAGTCTTAAAAGAAGCTTTAGAAACTGCCAAAATTACAATGGATGATGTTTCTGCAATCGCAGTTACTTCTGGTCCTGGATTAATCGGCGCTTTACACGTTGGATTACAATGTGCAAAAACATTGGCCTTAATGTATCATAAACCATTAATTCCAGTTCACCATCTATCAGGACATATCTATGCGAATGAATATCAAGCAAAATTAAAATTCCCATGTTTAGCCATCGTTGTTTCTGGTGGTAATACAGAACTAGTTTTAATGCAAAAGCACTTAGATTTTAAAATTATAGGTGAAACTCGTGATGATGCTTTAGGAGAAGCTTTTGATAAAGTCGCTCGTGTAGTTGGTTTACCTTATCCAGGCGGCGTATCAATTGATCGTCTTTCTAAAGAAGGCAAACATACTTATAAATTACCTCGTCCATTAAATGATGGAAGTTATGATTATTCTTATTCAGGAATTAAAACTGCAGTTATTAATTTAGCCCACCATCTTGAACAATGTGGAGAAAAGATTAATGTACCAGATTTAGCTTGTTCTTTCCAAGAAACTGCCATTGATTTATTACTTGATAAAGCTTTACCGGCAGTCGATGAATTTGGCATTAAACAAGTAGTTCTTGCAGGTGGAGTATCGGCAAATTCATATTTAAGAAGTGAAGTAGTTAGACGTTTAAAAGATAAAGATGTAGAAGTAGTTATCCCACCTTTATGGTGTACAACTGATAATGCGGCAATGATTGCAAAAGTCGGTAGTTATCTTTATGATGAAGGAGTATTTGCTTCTCTTGATCTAGCCGCAAACCCTAACTGGAAATTAGAAGATTATAGAAAGTTCTAGGTGACTTATGGAAGAAGAAAACGTAGTAAAAAATGAAACTAACCAAGAAGCAAAAAAGCAATCGACAAAATCTTTGATCTTAGAGATTATTCGTTTCTTACTTGTCGGAGGACTTGCTACTTTAGTTGATTGGTTTATCTCTTATCTTTTAAGTGCAGTATTACCTACATTGAATGCTGGCTCATGGAATGTTAAAGATACTCTAGCTACCATTGGAGGATTCTGTGTTGGCTTATTCGTTAATTATTTCTTAAGCATCATATTTGTCTATAAAGACAAGAAAGATGAAAACGAAGGTAAATCATTTAAAGATTTCTTAATCTTTGCCACCATCGGTGTATTAGTCTTATTATTCCAAATTTTATTTAACTTCTTAGTTAATGATTTATGGTTTACTAAAGGATTACAATGGGAAGTTATATTCATTGGTAATTTAACCTGGGGATATATCATTTCCAAAGTATGCGCGACTGCAATAGGATTAGTATTAAATTATACATTTAGAAAATTAATTATATTTAAATAAAGCATCCAATAGGATGTTTTATTTTTGCACTTTGTAATAAATAAAAAGTGCAAAATTTGCACTATAGCATATTGACAAAGTGCAAACTTAATGAATGATTATAATAATTATGTTAAATTTTTTCTTAATTTTGTTTTAAAAGAAGCAATTTTAATAAAAAAACATTAAATTTATTACTCCTAAACATATTTTTTGTTTAAAAATAATAAAGTGTGCTATTATAATAAATAGAAGGAAGGATTTAAGTATGTTAAAGATATTGACAATTAAAGCATCTGGATATAAATTGCTTGGTGATGACTTTTTTATTGATTTAACTTCTAAAGCTAGAGTTAAAAAAGAGGAATTAGAAAAAGAAATATTTCAAATAGATAATAAATTATATTCTTCTCGAACTTTATCGTTTGTTGGATGCAATTCAAGCGGTAAATCAACCATTTTAACTTTAATTTTAAAAACACTTGTTTTACTTCAAACAGGTAGATGGGAATTTATTAAAAATGAATTTCATAATGATAGCATATCTTTAAGCGTTGATTTTTATTTAAATGGTTATATTTATACTTACTGTGTTATTTTAACTAAACCTAATACAAATAATATTGGATCTTTAAACCTTTTTGCCCTTATTACTAATGAAAAACTTTATCGTGGAAAATATGATAAACATAAAGGTAATTATAACGTCACTCTAATTAAAGAAGATATATCTAATACTTTGAACTCATTAATTGATACATCTTCCATAGTTAATATTACTAGAAATAATATAAGTGTTGATTATTTTAATACTAATAATATAACCAATATCAATGAAGTATTTGTTAGAACTACATTTTTTGAATCACTTAAAAAATGTAATGAGAAGTTACTATCATCAATTATACAATTATTAGATGAAAGCATCGAATATATAAGACCAAGTGATAATGATACTATTAAATTTAAAAGATTTAACGAAGAAGAATTGATTTTAACTAATATTGAATTATTAAGTATTCTTTCTTCTGGTACTTTTAGAGGTGTGGAATTATATATACGTGCGATAAACGCAATAAAATATGGAAAGATATTTATTGTTGATGAAATTGAAAATTCCTTCCAAAAGAATTTAGTTAGTAATTTATTATTCTTATTTAACGATGAAAAAATAAATAAAAATAATGCTCAATTAATATTTTCCACTCATTATACAGAAATATTAGATTATTTATCTAGAAGAGATTCTATTTTTATTACACATAAAGAAAATGGAATAATAAATATTAAAAACTTATATAGTGATTATAATGTAAGATGTGAATTATCAAAGAGTAGATTATTTGATAACAATGTATTTAATACTTCGATTAATTATGACATGTTGTTAAGCGTAAGGAGGAATTTAATTGATGAATTATATTCTAATAATGACTGAAGGATCTGATGAAAAAGAATTACTAGATATATTGTTAGAACGTAATCTTCTTAAATTCGCTAAAAAAGAATTATTAATGGAAGAAATATTTCATGCAAGACAAATTGATACAAATATTCGCGCTTATATTCAAGGATTAAGACCTGGAAATGATGTAACTATTTATCGTGTGGGTGACAAATTAAGTGATAATTTGACCATTCCAAAAACAATAATGCCAAATAAAATTAAAACTAAGTATAAAGTATGTACACTTCCTGAATTTGAAATATTGATGATATTAAATGATAAATATTATGATAGATATATTAAAGAAAAATCAAATTTGAAACCTAGTGAATTCTATAAAAAGGTGAATAAGAATTTTTCTAAAAGTAGAGAATTCGTACATAGTTATTTCAATTCATTAACTGATGATGAATTAGTTGATCTATTGAATCTCTATTATAAAAAACGTGGGCGTATGCATAAAAAAGATGAATTATCATTAAAAGACTTATTGAAATAATGTAAATATAAATAAAAAACTTCTTACTCAGCTATGGGTAAGAAGTTTTGCTTTAAACTAAATTAGTTTTCTTTCTTTTGTTCGTTAATGAACTTGATGAATTCATCTTTTGGTAATGGCTTTGATAAATAATAACCTTGTAAGTAATTCGCGCCTAGGTTAATAAAATAATCTAATGATTCTTGTGTTTCAATACCTTCAATAAGAACATCTTTATCAATTTCTTTTAACATGTTCATGTGGGAAACAACAACGCTTTTCATATTATTAGAAGTAGTATCTGCGATAAACTTACGATCAAATTTAATAATCTTAATTGGATATCTTATTAAACTTGTAATGTTGGTATAGGATTTACCATAAGCATCTAGACAGAAACTAAATCCAAAGGCAATTAATCTCGACATATTCTTAAAAAAGATTTCTTCATCGATGATGGATGCAGATTCTTTAATTTCAAAACAAATAGTTTTTGGATCGATATGATATCTAGATGATATTTCAATAACGCGATCAGAGAATGATTTTCTAACAATTTCATAAGATGAAACATTGATTTCAATATAATTTAAATTTAATGTTTTAAATTCTGGACTAATGACAAATTGACATACTTTTTCAAATACGATATTAGTGATTTTTTCAATGTAATGATTGTTTTCCGCGACTTCAATAAGCTTAGAAGGGAACATATATCCATCACTAGTTTTAAGTCTTAATAAGGCTTCTGCTTGTTTATAATTCTTGCTTTGGCAATTATAGATAGGTTGATAAAACATTTCAAATTTATCTTCAACAATCGCAGTTTCAATCAATTCACGATAAGAGAGATTTAATAATGTTTTATTGTTTAATGCATATTCACTATAAATGATAATGTTATTACCATCACTATATTCAACATAATCTTCAAAACGGAAACATAAATCAATGAATTGATCATAAGATTTAATATCGTTATATGCATCAATGCTTAATATGTGGAGATCTTGAAGACCAATATCACTAACCCATTTACTATCAAATGTGGATAATAATACTTTTTTAATATCTTCTGGTTTTTTATTAAAGACAATCGCGAATATACCATTATTTAAATAATAACTATGATGATCTAATTGATATAAATCTAATGAAGTATCTAATTTATTAACAAAGTTATTTAATAATTCTTCTAATTGAGTTGGATTCATGATTGATTCTTGTGCTTTATATTTATAAATCTTTAATAACAATACATTGAATGGAGATTCATAATTGTAATAAACATTCATATCGGATTTAAATAATTTCTCATGTAAACAATTAATACCATTCGCGACAAGATCTTCTTTTCTTTCGACAGTAAGAAGAATTAATAAAGTTGCAATAGAAATACCAAACATTCCAAAATAGATTTCTTTAAATAATGTTTGAACTAGAATCGATATTGAAATAAAGAAAACAATAAATAATAAAATTCTATTTTGCTTTACTTTAACATTCTTCCAAGAAAGAATTAATGTAATTAATGGTAAAATGATAAAATATCCTGCAACTACATAAATAATCCAAGCATAATTACCTAATACCATTTGATGATTTCTAATATCAAATAAATTATGAGAGAAAAGATTGATTAATAAACATATTAACGAAGCAATAATTGGAACTAAGAAACTGTATATCCATTTATTCTTCTTTAAGAAGATACCTGCACGTAATGAATAAAGAATGTAAATTAAGAATGAGAATAAGACTAAGCTTCTTATTATAAGAAAGAATGTAAAATATAAAACGCTACTGAAATCGTTATTGCTACAGGCATATAAGATTTCTAAGCTACAACAGATAATTGATAAAATAGATATTAAAAGAAGTATCTTAGTCGTTTTAAGCATGTACATCTTTTTATAAAAGGCGATGAATATAATTAATAGAAAAATAATTATCGCCGCTATATCGAAATAGAAGTTATACATAATACTATTGACTCCTTTCGTAACATTAAAATCATTATATAAATTATTTTTGTAGATTACAATTATAAATATTATTTATAATAGTTGACTTTATCTTAAAATAGTCCTAATATACTTGTGATATATCACAGGAGACAAGATTATGACACCTTATAGTTATATAAAAAAGCAAATCATAACTGGTAAATTAATTCCTGGCACCATCTTTAATGAAAATGAGGTGGCTAAAGCTTTAGGAGTAAGTAGAACACCAGTTAGAGAAGCAGTAATTAAACTCGCCGAAGAAGGATATTTAACCATTATTCCTCGCAAAGGAACAATTGTATCAAATATATCTTTCTCTGATGTAAAAGAGGTTTATGAAATTCGTTATATGTTAGAACCAGAAATAACTTTTAAAGCAACTAACTTAATGAACAGAGAATTATGTTTAAAATGGAAAGAATACTTTACTTCTTTATTAAAAAAAGAAGAAGCTAAATTACCATTTGAAACAGATGAAGATGATGTGGATAAATTATTCCATTTAAGCATCGCGAATTCTTTAAACAATAAATTAATCAATAAAGAAATTGATTATTTAATGGATGTATCTCAAAGAATTAGATATTTATCCAATCGTCAAAACGAACATCGCTACTTAGCTTCATTACAAGAACATATCGACATTATTGATGCGATATTAGCTGGAATTAATGAAAAAGCAATGCTCATGATGAAAGAACATCTTAAAAATACAATCGAGGGTTATTAATATGGATTTAGCGTTAATATCATTAAAACAAGTCGGTATCATGTTTATCATGATTGCCTTAGGATTTATCTTAGTCAAATTAAAATTAATCGATATTTCTTCAAAAAAATCATTTTCTAATTTATTAGTTTATTTAGTAGTTCCTTGTATGATTATTAATTCATATAACACTACATATGACCAAAGTGTTTTAGTTAATATTCTTTGGTGCTTCCTTGCAAGTTTTATATTACTACTCATCGGTTTAGTAGTAACATTCATCATCACTCATTTTTGGCACATCGATGATCGACCAATCTTAAGGTTTGGTTTAATCTTCTCCAATGCAGCTTATATGGGTTTCCCATTAATTGAAGCAATGTTTGGTAAAGTTGGATTAATCTATGCTTCTTCATTCGTAAGCATGTTTAATATCCTTCTTTGGACAATTGGTTATATGATCGTTAGTAGAAGTTTTAACGTAAAAGTAGCCCTTACTTCCATCGCAAAAACTCCTGTATTATATGCTTTAATTATTGGTTTAATTATCTTCTTCTTCCAAATTCCATTACCAGATATGATATCTTCACCATTAAGCTTAATTGGTAATATGAATACTCCATTAAGTATGATTATCACAGGTATGATTATCGCAAGTAGTTCCATTGTTCCAGTATTAAAAAATAAATATTTATGGTTTACTACTGTTATTAGATTATTACTTATTCCTGCAGTATGTTATGGTGCAGTATATTTATTATCATTATGTGGAATTGATCCTGAAGTATTAAAGATTGTCTTTATCCTAGAAGCTTGCCCATGTGCGGCCATTACATCAATATTCGCGGTTAAATTTTCTTATAATGAAGATCTTGCAGCATCCAGTGTTGTTATAACAACATTATTATCAATTATTACTTTACCAGGTTTTACTTTATTAATTGGCTTAATTTTATAAGGGGGATTTATGCAACATATTATTAAAACAACATACGATTTATACGATATTCAAAATGCAATTGATGCATCAAAAGATAATGATGAAATTATCATCTCTAAAGGTACATATTATACTCGTCCTTTAGATTTAAAATCTAACTTAACTATTACTTTAGAAGAAGGATCTACAATCATCTTTACTGAAATAAAAGAATATTATTACGAACAAAGATTCATTCGTTTTGAGGGAGTAGAATGCTTTGGTTTACATCCTTTAATCTATGGTAAAGATTTAGAAAATATCACCATCCGTGGTAAAGGTAGATTAATCGGTAATGGACAAGCATGGTGGAAATATAAAAAACTCCAAGCTAAAGCATGTGATAAATTATGCTATGCAGAAGCAAATGGTATTAAATTAGAAGACCGTATCACTAATTTACAAACATCATACTTAAGACCGGATTTTATTGAATTTGTATCTTGTAATAATGTCTTATTAGAAGGATTTATGATTATTAATTCTCCAATGTGGACACTTCATCCTGTTTATTGTAACAACGTAATTATTAGAAATGTTAACATCTATTCAGATGGTCCAAATACTGATGGAATTGATCCTGATTCCTGCGATAATGTTTTAATTGAAAGATGCTTATTTGAAACAGGTGATGATTGTATCGCGATTAACTCTGGTTTAAATGAAGATGGTAGAAGAGTAAATAAACCTTGTACTAATGTCACAATTAAAAATTGTAAATTCATCAAAGGCCATGCCGCGGTAGCGATCGGTTCAGGCATGTCTGGTGGTGTAAGAAACATTGTTTTCCAAGATTCCGTTATTGACGGAGTTGAAAGAGGAATTAGAGTTAAATCTCTTCCAGGAAGAGGTGGATATGTTGAAGATATCAACGTTAAAAATATTAGCATTTCAAATGTTAGAGATGGTATTGAATTAACCATGGATTATCCTTCTAGTACAAGTAAACCATTAAGTAAGATTGAACCTAAGTTTAATAATTTCAATTTTGATAATATTGAAATTTCTAATGCTGGAAATGGTATTAAAGCATTAGGTTTAGAAAATAGTCATATAACAAATGTGACATTTAATAAAATTAAAATGTCTAATGTTAAAGAAGAAAAAGATCTAAAATATATTGATTTATAGGCGATTTTAAGAGGTAATTAAAGTTCATAATGGACTTTAGTTGCCTCTTTTTTCTTGATTGAAATGATTTTTATATCCTATACTAAAAGAGTAAAGAATAGTAAAGAATAGTAAAGAATAGTAAAGAATAGTAAAAATAGTAAAGAATAGTAAAAGAAAGTAAAAATAGTAAAAGTTAGTAAAAGTATAAAAATAAAATTAAATTTTCTTTAATAATAACAAATTAAATAAAAGCGGCCTTTTACGTAGAAAAAGAGACTTTTGTTCCTTTTTTGTTGCCAATACAACATCAACTCAACAAAACGTTGAGCCCCTAAATATTGACTTAATAAACATATTTAATATAATGTAATTAACAAAAAGGGGATTTTTATGAACAAAAAAATAATTTTAGTAAGCTTATTATCTCTTTCTGCCTTAGTTGCCTGCGGCGGACAAGAAACACCTTCTTCACAAGGAGGAACACCATCTTCAAAAGATTCTGTATCTAGTGAAACAACAAAAGAAAGTTCTGGGCCTGCTTTAAAAGATTTTGAACATATCACATACAATTCTTTGACCGTTGTTTATGATGGATTAGAACATGGATTAAGTGAACTTGATGACAATGGTAGTGATGAATTAAATGGTGCCCATACTGAATATATCGGTTATCAAACTTATACAGATGTAGGTACTTATACATATCAAGCAAAAGTATCTAAAGATGGATATAATACAAAAACTTATACTGCAACATTGACTATCACTCCAGCTGATTTTTCTTCCTTAACATATGAATCTAAGAAAATTACATTTGATGGTAATGATCATAAAGATGAGATTAAATTAATAGGCTTCATACCTGCAAATACAACAAGTAAAGTAACAATTACTGATTCTACTGGTAAAGAAGTAACTTCATGTGTTGCTGCAGGTACTTATACATTTACTTGTGTTTTAAGCAATAAGAACTATAAATCTCAAACTTATACCGCAACATTAACTATTAAACAAAAAGCAACTGATCTAGCTATTTATGCAAGTAGTGATGGAAGTGTCTATTTTTCCAATGCAATGGATAAAAATAGATTATACAAAGTTGATTCTAGTGAAACTATTACTCGTTTAGCTTTTGCAACTCCATCCAAGATTAGTCAAAATAGTGATGGAACAATTGGTTTTATTTCAAATACATCAATTATTGATACTATTAAAGAAATTTCTAGTGATGGAAGTTTATCAAGCGTTCATACTTCTGGAAATATTTCTGACTATGTAAAACAATCTAGTAATGTTTATTATTATACTTCTGATTCATTATTATCATCTTCTGCCGGAGTTTATAAAGTAGATAATTCAGGTGATGAACCTGTTACTACAAAAATTTACTCTAAAAGAGCGTCTAATTTAATTATCAAAAATAATGTTGCTTATTTCATTGATGAATCAACTCAATATATTACTAAAATTGATTTAAAGACTAATACTGCAACAACGTTATTAGAAGAAAAAGTACATGAATTTGTTGTTAATGGTAATTATTTATATTTCAATGTCAATGGAACTTTAAATGATTATATTGGTTATGTTGATTTATCTTCATCTTCTTCTAAAGTAACTAAACTTACAAATAATGCAGGTGAATATTTAAAGATTAATAATGGAGCTTTATATTATTCTAATTGTGATTTAACTACTAAATTATCATCTGATAAATTAGGTATTTATAAAATTGATTTAAATACTAAAGTAGAAACACAAGTTATCTCTTCAACTAAGATTTCTGGCTTTGATTTCCAAAATAGTTCTACTTTAATTTATATTAGTAATGATACTTATCATGTATATAAATATAATTTAAATACTAAGGTAGAAAAAGATCTATTAAGTGGTTTTGAACCAGTTGAAGATACTCCAATCAATACTGGTGGACAATCTATTGCATATGATGGAAGAATCTATTATTTAAATATGTATTCTGATAAGACTTTATATGTATACGATGATAAGAATAAAACAAATTATCAATTAACATCTGATAAAGTCGCGGATTTTTATATCTATGGTGATACTTTATATTTTAACCAAGTCACTAATTTAGTTAATAACGATTTATATTCAATCAACTTAAAAACTGATTCAGAAGCAACTAAGGTTTCAAGCAATGACTTAAGAAATATGGTTAGTGATGGAACTTATCTCTATGGTACTCATTATAATTTCTTAGGTGTAGCAGGTGGTATTGCAAGAATGAAAGTTGATGGAAGTGAATATGTTAAATTCTCTGATGTTGATGGTGCGAAAAACTTAACATTAAAAGATGGTAATTTATATTACATCAATAAAGCTACTGGACAAGATAATGGTGATATTGAATATATTCCAACAAGCTCTATTACTTCTACTTCTGAAAAATTAAAAGGTACAAACTTAAGTAAAAAAATTGAAAATGTTAAACAATTCATTATTGATGGAGATAATTTATTCTATATGTATAATGGAACAATTGATAATTCCATTAGAAGAACAAGTTTAACATCATTAGATGAAGGAACAAAAATCGCAAGTAGTAAAACTAATCCAAATGAAATGATCTTAGTTGGTGATGATATTTATTATTACTCATATCCAGTTTCTTCATTAACAAGCGCAGGTTTCTGGAAAGTTAGTAAAAACGCAACTAAAGATGGTAGCCAAGAAATGTTATTTGGATATGATGAAAAATATTATGGTTCTAATTTAGTCTTATTAGATAACAATTTATATTTCTTAAACTATATTCCAAAATTAACATTAGGTGATGCACATACATATAAGCTTAATTTATCTACTTCTACAGTAACAAAATTAGACTAATTTAAATTTAATAAACTCTTTAAATAGGCTTAAAACCTAATTAAAGAGTTTTATTTTGGATTATTATAACTATTGTGTGGCATATGCTACAAACAAGTTATTGACTAAGAATTATTTTTCTTTTATTATTAAAATATAAGGAGAAAACAGCATGAAATATAAGGTTAATAAAGATTTATTATTGATAAGAGAATTCTTTTCTATCAATCAAAGTAAAATGAGTGAGATATTGAAAGTAGATAGAACTACTATCGCGAGAATTGAAAATGAGAAAATCTATCCACGTATTGAACTAATAGATAGAATATACAATTATGCTTTTTTAAATAATTTAAATTTAAATATACAAAAAGAGATGTTTTATAAAGACTTATTAAAAAAAGAACATGTTTTATTAGTACATGCTTCTAAAGATGAAATTATAGGTGATATTGATATTAATTATGGTAGAAAGAATAATGACTTTGGTCATGGATTCTATTGTGGAGAAGCATATGATAAATCTTCAACTTTTGTTTGTAAATTTGATCATCCATCCATTTATTTTATTGATTTTAATCCAATAAATTTAAATAAATTAGAATTTGAAGTAGATACCAAATGGATGCTTACAATTGCTTATTTTAGGGGAAGATTAGATAAATATAAAGAAACTATCTTGGTTAAAAACATAATAAAACAATTTGAAAATATCGATTATGTAATCGCACCTATCGCGGATAATCGTATGTTCCAAATTATTGATACTTTTATTGATGGGGAAATAACAGACGTTCAAGCTAGATATTCTTTATCCGCGACAAATTTAGGTAAGCAATATGTATTTATATCAAAAAAATCAATTGAAAAGCTTACTATTTTAGAAAGATGTTATTTATGCTCTAAAGAAAAAGAATATTATAAGGATGAACAAACAAAGTTTTTAAACATCGGTAATGATAAAGTAAAACTCGCAAGAATTAATTATAAGAATAAAGGAAAATACATTGGAGAAATAATAAATGAAAGCAATGAATAAAGATGGATTACTTCTTTGTGATATTCAAGGAAGAATATTTGAAAATTCAATTGATTATGTAACCATTAGCTCAGAGATGTTTATTAGACGTTTTATGCTTTCTAAAATTGTGACATCTTTAGATAATGAATCGTTTTTAGATGATAGTTTAACACTTGATGATGTATTTGATTGTATTGATGAAGAATATGGTACCTTAGTATATGGAAAAACAAAATATAATAAAGAAGTGTTATATTGGATTGGTTACATATATCGTTATTTTGCTT
>CAVJGK010000014.1:0-18004 GCA_963648895.1 Lachnospiraceae bacterium
GCTGAGGCCGAGGCAAGAAAGAAAAAATATTTAAGTAATCAATTAAATGAAGAAATTCATTTTAATGAAATTTATGATTATTTAAGAGAAGAATCGTTATTTTCTAATGAAATTATAGATTTTGCAATGAATCGTGAATTAGAATTAGAAAAAGAACTTCTTAAAGTAAAAGAAAGTGGTAAATATTATTTTGATTTAGCTAAAGAATTGGAAAAGAAAATTATTGTCATCTCTGATATGTATCTTGATAATAGTTTTATTAATGAACTACTAAAAGATAAAGGTTATAATGATATATTAAAAATTTATGTTTCAGCTGACAGTGGAGTTACAAAAGCTTCAGGTAATCTTTATAAATATGTGCTTAAGGATCTTAAAATTGAAAATCCGAGTGATATTGTTCATATTGGTGATAACTGGGAGTCTGATGAAATTAGAGCTAGAGAAAAAGGGATAAGAGCTTTTCATATTTCTAAAGGATCTGACTTATTGTTAAATAAAAATCCTGGTGTATGGTGTGGAAATGGCATTAATAAAGTATTAGAATGTTATGATTCTAATATCGATTTTAGAATTTATCCATATTATTTTCCTATAAAATTAATGCTAGGATTATTTACTAATAAATTTTATAATTTGCCAATAACTAATGTTAATAGAAATTCAGATTATAACGCTGATCCTAATAGAATTGGCTATATGTTACTTGGTCCTCATTTACTTGCAATTACAGAATGGATTCATAATATTTGCTTAGCTAATAATATAAAAACAGTGCATTTTGTTGCTCGCGATGGATACCTTGTTAAAAAGAGTTTTGATTATTTATATCATGATGAAAATATAAAAACAAATTATTTAAGATTATCAAGAAAATCATTGTTACTTGCGGACATTGTAAAAAAAGAAGATTTTTATTCAATTATTTCTAAATTGAATTATTGGTCTATGACAATTAATAAATTGGCAAAATATTTTGAGCCAATTATTAGAGATGATGTTGATTATAAAACTATTTTTATTAAAAAAGATATGAATCTTGATAAAGAGTTTCATGGAGTGGCTGCTTTTAATACAGTCATGAAAATATTTGTTGAAGAAATTATTAGTATGGATAAATTAAAGTCTTATCAATGTATGCTTAGAAAGTATTATGGTGAAATTGTAAAACCTGGTGATTTTATATTTGACATTGGTTATAGCGGAAGACCTGAAGAAGCTTTATCTGTCTTATTAAATTATCCTGTTGGATCAATGTATATTCATGTTAATAATGATGTCGCAAGCAAAAGACAACATATGTGTGGAATTAAATCTTTTAATTTTTATGATCATAAACCAATTATTACTGGAGTATTAAGGGAACATTTATTAATGGAATTAGGTCCTTCAACTATAGGTTTAATAGAAAAAAATGGAGTAATAGAACCACTTCTTGAAGAATATAAGGTTAATTATAACGAAAAATTAATTACAACTATAATACAAGAAAATGCACTTGAATTTGTTAAAGATTATTATTCTAATTTTAAAGATTATACATCAACTTTAATTTTAGAAAAGGGTTATGCTTCAGAATTCTATGAAAATTATTTACATCATGCGCTAGAATTTGATATTACTTTATTTAAGTGTATTGATTTTGAAGATGATTTAGGAATAGGAAATGTTTCTGTTTATGACTCATTAAAATCTGAGAGAAATAATACTATATCTACTAAATTTGAACAACATACAAATAAAGAAAAAATAAATCCATACACTTTAACTTCAAAATATGTTTTAGATGGTGTATCCGGAAAACAAGTCATAGCACATAAAATTCGAATGAAATATAATAATATATTTGGTAAATTTATTTTATTTATTACAGGATTAAGAAAATATTAATATGAATGTTTTAGCGATATGTGCAGGTTATATACCTTCTGTTATTCTGTGTGGAGATATACAACTAAATAAACTTGCTAGTGAATCAAAATTAAATTATAGGTTTAAATTAAATCATGCCGTAACTGCTGACGATTTAGTATGGTTAGATATCTTATATATTATTCGCGGCGATTCATCTTACTGTGTATCTTTAGCGAAGTGGTGTAAAAAACATAAGAAGAATGTTATCTATGTCTTAGATGATAATCTTCTAGAAATACCTTCAAACTTAAGCGCATCTGAATTTTATATGAAGAATTCAACTCAAAAAGCCATTAAAAGCCTTATTGAACTATCAAATGGCTTTGTCTCTCCTTCAATTAACTTGATTGATAAATATGCTACTAGCAATCATAAAGTTTTACAAATAATTGAACCTGCAGTAAATATTTTACTTAAAAAAGAAATAAACAAGAAAATAAAAATTGGCTTTGCTGGATCAATTGATCATGGTAATGATATAGACAATATGCTATATGATGTCTTTAAAGAATTAAAAAAGAAGTATTCTGATAAAATTGAAATAGAACTTTTCGGCCCTACATCTGAAAAATGTGAAAGATTAGGTATTAAAATGATTCCTTTTTTAAATTCGTATGAAGAATACCAAGAACAAATGAAAAAATGCAATTGGGATATAGGATTAGCTCCTTTACAAGACTTGTATTTCAATTCTTTTAAACATTATAACAAACTTGTTGAATATGAAACTTATGGGATAGTTGGTGTATATTCTAATGTCTATCCATTTAAATTCGCTGTTGAAAATATGGTTAATGGATTAAGTGTTGATAACAATACTGAATCTTGGGTGGATGCAATTTCGTCTTTAATTGAAAATGAAGAGTTAAGAAAAACCATACAAACTACGTGTTTAAATGAAGCTGAAAATAAGTATTCTTTAAGAATATCAACATACAATTTATATGAATATTTAAATACTTTTTCAATTCATAAAAATAGCAAATGCTTATTAATTGGATTACCTTTCCAAAAGATTTGGTGGAAGATTAAATATATTTGTATAAAAATCATTAGTAAAGGCATTAAATTATTAAAGAAAATATAACGCTTTTTAAAATCGTTATTTCAAAGAAAAGCTATAAAGTTGAAGTGAACCCCAAAAGTTCTATGACAATTTCAAAAATCATTTATTTTTAAGAAAAAATAGTTAATAAGAAAAAAATACTCATCGCTTAGAATGAGTATTTTTTGTTGTCTTCATTTTCTAAAATATGAATTAATGGATAACCATTTTTGGATATAGTTTTTTCAATTTTAACATGATACACATCTAATAGATTATCTTCAGTAATTGTTTCTATTGGACTACCTATTTTATAAATAGATCCCTTTTTTAATAAACATATTTTATCAGAATATCTACTAGCTAAATTAATTGAATGAAGAACTAATAAACAAGCAATGTTCTTCTTTTTAACATAAGATTGAATTAAAGATAATACTTCAATTTCATTGTAAACATCTAAATTTGCAGTAGGTTCATCCAATATTAATACCTTAGGATTTTTAGATATTATTTGAGCGATTGATACAATCTTTCTTTGACCACCTGATAAATCAGAAAATCTCTTATTCGCGATATCTTGTAAACCAAATTGAGAAATAATATTCGCAGTGTGATTTAATTGCTCCTTGCTTACTTTTATACCTAAAGAAGCAATATTACCAAGTAAGATAACTTCAAATACTGTTAAGGATGATAATTTAGAATTTTCTTGAGGGAGATAACCAAATATATCATTCTTTTCATTAATAGGAATAGCATTGACATTCTTATCGTCTAAAAATACGTTTCCTTGGCCTTTTATTGAAGAAGTTAATACTTTTATCAAAGTTGTTTTTCCTGCGCCATTTGGGCCTAATAAAGTGGTAATTTGACCGTTTTCTAATTCTAATGAAACTTCATTAAGTGTGTTATTATCTGATGAAGGATATTTATATGAAATATTTTCTATTTTTAAAGACATATTAATGTTTCTCCTTTATCAATACTACAAAAAAGAAAGGTACACCAATTAATGAAGTAATAATACCAATTGGGAAGATAGAACCTGGCATAATGATTTTAGAGATAATATCTGCGAACAATAAAATAAACGCTCCTATTAAGCCAGAAAGAGGTAAATAGAATCGATGATCATCACCACTTATTAATCTAGCAATATGCGGACTTGCAATACCAATAAATCCAATAGGACCAGTAAAACAAACCGATAAAGCAGAAAGAATTGAAATAAGAACAAATGATTCTAATTTTAACTTAGAAGTTTGTACTCCTAAAGATTCTGCTTTCATATCTCCTAAAGATAATGAAGTATATTTCCATGAATTTCTTAATAATAGAGGGAATATAATAACAAACGCAACTAAGAGAATTAATACTTTTTGATAATCTACTTTTTGTAAAGAACCAAATTCCCAAAACACAATAGATTGGTTTTGATCTTCACTGGCAAAATATTGAACAAATGATTGTAAAGCTTTAAAAAAGAATAATAATGCAATACCTAATAATGTCATTGTATGAGTAGATATTTTTTTAAATTTACCAATAAAAAATATTAATAAAGAAATAATCATTGCAAAAACAAAGGCGAGTCCAGCAACTACAAAATCATTAGCTTGGAATAATATGGCAATAGTCGCTCCAAAAGAAGCACCTGCGCCAATACCTAATGTATAAGGAGAAGCAAGAGGATTATGTAAAATTGTTTGCATAACCGATCCACTTGTTCCTAAAGATAAACCAATTAATATCGCCATTAAAGCAATTGGAATACGTAATTCTCTAACGATTAATACAATGCTAGAAGAAACTTTATCTGGTGCGAATATCGCACTTAAAGTTTCTCCAAAAGTTAAATTAGCACTTCCAACAAATATATCAATAAAGAAAAGAAGTACTATTAATAAAACTGCGATAACTAACGCACTTATTTTAATGATGTTCTTTTTTAAATAATTAGAAATTATTATATCGTTCATATATGGCACCTATAATTCGACCATAAAGCAACCTTCTAATTCAAAAGGCATATATAAAGAAAAGAATTCTTTTAAATCTTTCATTGGATCGACATCAGCGAATAAAGTAGGTTGAATCTTCTTTGCTAAAAATTCAACACCAGCAAAATCAAATACGTGTCTAGATAAATCATGGTATACAGCAGAAAGATTATTATTCTTAACTGCATTAACTTCTTTCCACTCATTACGAGTTAAATATTTAGCTAAATTGATTTTAGCTTTTTCTTCATCTTGGTTATATCCTAAAACAACATTGTCAGTTAATCCACTTTGTAATACACCAGTTAAAATGATTACATCTGGATTATATTTAATAATAGCTTCTTTAGCCATATCTACGCTATTGGCATCAGAAATATCATAAGCGATATTATTTCCACCAACTTGTTGAATTAATGAACCCCACATCTTTTTAGACCAGGTATTTCCATAAGTATCTTTACCTTTAGAAAATTCCATATAAACATTAGGCTTATTTTCATCTTTAACTGTTTTAGCTTTTTCAAAGATAGGTGAAACTTTACTTTCATAATAAGTAGAGATTTCTTCTGCTCTTTGTTCTTGATTTAATACCTTACCTAAAATTTGATTAGAATTTTTAATAGTTTCAAGTGTATCTGTATGATAATCAATAAAGACAACTGGAATATTTGCTTTTTCTAATAAAGATAATTTAGCTTCAAAATATGTATAATCAGCGCTTGCAGAAGCAAATACTACATCTGGATTTAAAGAAATAATTGTTTCTACATTAATATTAGATCCATATCCTACATCGGTTGTTTCTTTTAAACTTGGATAAACATTGGTATATGCTTCATAAGCATCATTTCTTCTTCCATACCAATAAGAATGTGACCAACCAACAATTTTATCAACAGATGATTCTCCTCCAATAGCGAAATATTCTTCTAAATTAAATGTAATACAAACTTTAGATATATCTTTTTTTACTTCAACAGATCTATCTTTAGAATCAATAATTGTTTGTGTCTCATAATTTGGATTACTATCATTAGAATTACTACTACAAGAGAATAGTGATACGGACGATAATACTGCTAATAAAATTTTATTAAATTTATGCATAAAAAAGTCTCCTCAACTTAACAATTGAACAAATTATAACATATTGTTCATAAATTAAAAGAAAATAATGAACAATATTAAAAGATTTGTTTTAACTAACTAATATTTAATAGACGAAAACTGGAAAATAGTTCAATATCTATATTATAATTTATGAAAATTAGATATCTTGTATTGAAAATAACTATTTGTTATAATATCAAATGTCTTAAGGAGAATAAAAAAATGAATATTTCAGAAGAAGTAATCGAAGGATTAAAGAAAATTGTAAAAAATAAAGAAGTTACATTAAATAGTTCAATTAAAGATTTAGGTCTTGATTCACTTGATGTAGTTGATCTATTAATGGAAATGGAAGAGAAATATAACATCGAATTTTCTAACGATGAAATGCTATCTTTCACAAAAGTTCAAGACATTATCACAGCAATTGATAAAAAAATTAAATAATTTTAAAAAAACTCTTGCAATAAGCCGATTGCTATGATATCATTCTACTTGCTTGAAGCGAAGTTCCGCTTTTGGCAAAGTGCCTATCTAGCTCAGTCGGTAGAGCAATCGGCTGTTAACCGATCGGTCGTGGGTTCGAGTCCCTCGATAGGCGCCATCCATTTGGCCTATTGGAGAAGAGGCTTAACTCACATGCCTTTCACGCATGCATTCATGGGTTCGAATCCCGTATAGGTCACCAATTTGGAAAATCAAAGCACTGTTAAAGGTGCTTTTTTTGTCGTTGGAAAAATTCGACCCATGAATATGAGTTAAGCACTTCTCCAATAGCTATGGATGGTCCTATCTATCTCGAACCCATGACCAATCGGTATAAAAATAAAAAATTATTTTGGTATTTCTTGATTTAATAATATATTAAAGAATGATAAAAGTAATAACTGTATATTAATCAAAAAAGGAACGTTTATTATCTGATTGATTATTTCAATGATTAAAATGATTTCTTTTTTTTAATAATTACTATATAATTTTCTTAGTAAGTGAAGAATAATAGTATTTACTATTTGTAATAGACATTATTCGGAAAAAACAAATATTATTTACTAACTTTAAAATATAATAGATGAATATTGTTTTTAAAATTCTATTTAAAATAACATCAGAAAATATAAGCAAATATTGTGTATCGAAAAAAACATTAGATCTTTAATTTTTATTTAAAATTTAACTTTCACATTAAGAAATTTATACTTTTCACAATGTGAATAACGATTTCACATCCAATTTAAGTAGTTTAATAGTAAAATAAAAATAGTAAAAAGGAGGTTTATAATGAGTTTTCCAGAAAAATTAAAGACCTTACGAAAAGAAAAAGGATTAACTCAAGAAGAATTAGCTAGTTCTATATTTGTTTCTAGAACATTAATTAGTAAATATGAAAATGGTTCAGTTTATCCGACAAAAGAAAATGCTGAAAAACTAGCTTTATTCTTCAATGTTAATTTATCTGAATTGATTGATAATAATGATACTGTTCAATTGGTTTTGAAAAATAGCGATTTAACTAATAAAATTAATAATATTATATCTATTATCATAATTTCAATTTCATCTGTGTTTGCTTTTTTATCATTTATTCCATGTGCTAAAGTTCGTTATTATGATTATTCTAATGGAACACCACCAACTTTACGTTCAAGAATTTTAAGTCCAATACAACTAACTTTAAATAATAACAATCCTATTGTAATTATTACATTAGTAACATTATTGATTAATTTTACTTTGGGAGTTCTTACTTTTAAATTTAAGAAAAATGTTTGAATTAAGTTATGCAATTATATATTGTTTGTGGTTAATTTGTTTCTTGTATTTTTTTCTATTGTATTTGTTATTATTTATTGCTCAAATAATTTATTTGATTATGCTTAGGAGGGAAAATGAATTTTATATTATTAGGTTTAAATAATATCACAGCTTTATTAGGATAATTGTTTTTCTAGATAAACACGATAAAAAATTATTATAAGTATGTATTTGTATTGAAGCGATATCTTCTTCTTGCTAAATGTGAAAATCGAAACACTGTTAAAGGCGTTTTTTTGTTGATGGAAGGATTCGACCCATGAATATGAGTCAAGGACTTCTCCAATAGCTATGGATGGTCCTATCTATCTTTCACCCATAATCGATTGACATAAAATAAAAAAATAAAATTTTTATTTAGGATTTTTTGCCATAATCCTCAAAAGATATATAATGAGGAGGAAATTTTTATGAATAAAATTTCAAATTATGGTGAAAGAAATGAAAAAAACATTTGTGACGTTCTAAATGACAAAAGATTCAAAGATTTAAGTCCTTTATGGCAAGCAAACATTAAAAGGATGTTTCCTTTTGTTGAGAAAGATGATTTTATCAAAGCTTATTTATATGGAGATAGAAGAGCTAAACCAGATATTACCATTAAATGTCATAATTCAAGAATTAATGTTTCTATTAAATCAGGAACCAATCCATCGGTTCATCAAGAATATTATTATGACTTTTTCCAATTCTTAAAAAAATTAGGCTTAAGCAGCAGAACTAGACATATTATTTCTTTATATCATTTTGGTGTAACTGATAAACTAGGTAATAAAGATAATCCATTAACCAAAGATGAAATTGTAGAAAAATATAAAGATTATATTGTTCAAGCTAATGAAGAGATTAATTCGAATAAAGAACTTATTAAAAAGTTTGTTTATAGAACGATTATTAGAGGTAGTAACCCAGATCGTGAACCGATGGATTATTTTTATTATGGCAGTCCAGAACAAGGCTTTTTGCTTAATACTGATGAAATATATGATATGATTTTAAAAGAAAAGAAACCAAATGATAGAAATATTCATTTCGGAGGTCTTATTTATCAACCATCAGGAAGAAAATTACAAAGAAGAGACCGAAATTATTCCAAGGTAAAATGGCCTATTCTATGCGTTAAATTTTATAATAATGATATTTTAGATGAAACAAATAAAAATGAGTAAATAAGCTTATTATTGCCGATTTAAATAATAATTATGATTATATATACTAGGCTCTTTCATAGGAGCCCTTTAATTTTAAAGCCAATAATACTTAATTAAATATAATTAAGTGGTTATATTTTTTTAAATATTTGTTATAATTAAAACATAACTTTAGGAGGAAATATATGGCAACACCACACAACAGTGCACAAATGGGCGATTTCGCAGAAACAGTATTATTACCAGGAGACCCATTAAGAGCAAAATTTATTGCAGAAACATTTTTAGAAGACGCTAAATTAGTAAACGGAGTAAGAAATGCATTAGCTTACACTGGTTATTATAAAGGTAAAAAAGTATCAGTAATGGGATCGGGCATGGGTATGCCTTCCATTGGTATTTATTGCTATGAATTATATGCATTCTATGGCGTAAAGAATATCATCCGTATCGGTAGCTGCGGAGCTTATGTACCAGAATGTAAATTATATGATTTAATCTTAGCACAAGGCGCTTGTACTAACTCAAATTGGTCACACCAATATGGATTACCAGGAACATTCTCTGCAATCGCAGATTTTGAATTATTAAAGAAAGCATACGATGTATGCCAAGAAAAGAAATTCCCAGTCCATGTAGGCAATATTTTATCAAGTGATATTTTCTATAACGACCAACCAGAAATGTGGAAGAAATGGGCTAAAATGGGCTGTATGGCAGTCGAAATGGAATCTTACGCATTATATTCAACTGCAGCTTATTTAGGCAAGAAAGCACTTTGTATTTTAACAGTATCAGATTCATTCACATCAAAAGAAGAAACAACTGCAGAAGAAAGACAAACATCTTTCAAACAAATGATGGAAGTCGCTTTAGAAATTGCATAGGAAATAATTTTATATGTTGATTGGAGCAATTTGTTTTGTAGTAGCATTTTTGATAATCTCAATGATTGTTTTATTGATGCCATTAATTAAAAAGCATCAAGATGATAAACAATTTTTTAGACGCGTCTATGAATATGTCTACCAAGTTGCTAAAGATAAAGACTTTTATTTAATCAACAATGTTGAAATTTCAATTGATACAAAAACTATTCATTTCAATCACATTCTATTTGGAAATAAATATATTTATTGTATTTCTAATCTACCTTTAAAAGGTGGACTATCTGGAAAGTTCCAAGATGAACAATGGTTCAAATATGATGAAAACAATTCTAAAACATTAGGGAAAAATCCAATGTTATTACATAAAGCAAGATTAGATTATCTTATGAGCGCTTTAAACGTTAAAGAAGAAGATTTATTTGTCGGTATTTGTGTTTGTAATGATTCATGCTTAATTGATGATATTGAAGGCATGCCAAAGAATCTGGCCATTATTAATGAAAGTGATATATATGGCTATATTTGTGAAAGAGAAAAAGAAAACATTGCTTCAATTGATCAATTACAATTAGATAGTTTGGTTCATTCCATCTATCAAAAAAATAATGTTAACAAAATGAAAAAATAGATTCACATTGTGTGAATCTATTTTTCATTTTTAAGCGCGAGTAATTTTTCAATCTTCTTACTATCAATTGTTGGTAATTCATCAGTAGATTGAGCAAGTTGTTTACTTGAAATAAGGTTAATATTTAAACTTAATAAAGTTTCAATAGTAGACCAAGAAGAAACACCTGTTGCAATAATTTTGCCTTTATAAGAAGAAATTCTATTAATCATATCACTGAAGAACGCTAAATTTTGACCAGTGAATGAACCAATAAAGGTATTTTCTCTAATGACGAAGTAAGGGAATATTTTTAAATCTTCTGCTTGTAAAGATAATGTGGCAGAAGTGATTTCTAATGCGAAATTAATACCATGTGATTCATAATCTTTTAATTCTTGGATAATTTCTGAATTTAGATCATAATCTTTTAAAACAAAGATTGTTAATGCTTTTTTTGCAGTATTGTTATTCGCGATAATATCGTTAATAAAATTACAACAATTTGGCTTTATATCAAATAAGATATATTGATTTGTTTTAGGTGCATGTCCTATAAACATTGAATGTGCGATACGATATAAAATTGATTCAAATTCTAAGGTGTAATTATTTTCAGAAGCAATAATTTGGGCTGTTTCAAATGATTTAATCTTTTCTGATAAAATATTGAAAGATACATCATAACCAAAAATTTGACCTTTAGTATTAATAATTGGCGTAATAGTATGAGTTAATAAATTATCTTTCATAATTAACTTTAATTCATCTACATCTTCAGAATCTTCTTCAATTTGATATGACATATTTGGATTATAAACAATAACATTAGTTGATAATTGATTTCTTTGTGCATAAGAAGTAATTTCTTCTCCTAATGTAACTAATGAATAGAAATCATATTCACGGGAATTATCTTTAACAACACCGATTTTATAAGAAACATTATTTGATAAAGAACTTAAGAATAATACTTTAGATATCTCTTTAGCGAGTCTATTACCTAAGTTAGAAACTTCTTTATCACTACAATTATTAAAACTGATCAATACGATAGAATTATTCTCAGTAGAGCAGATATATCTAGTCTTAGAAGTATATTTTAATAACTTAGACATCACAATAGTAATTAAGATATTATTCAATCTTGTTTGGTTGGTGTCTTTATTAAAGAATTGACATAAAAACATTGTACAAGGAACTTCAATGTTATTTTTTAATAATGTTGGCATATCCCTTTCATTTTTGATGTTAAGTTTAATACCTAATTCTTTACGACTCTTTTTAATATTTGGGAAGATTCTAGATTCTATATGAATAATCTTCTTTTCATAATTGATACTTGTTACAGATAAAATAGTGTAGATGTTTCTTTTTGGAAAACTAATCTTAGTATGAACTTCTAAGAAATTAGAAACATCGCTATTCTTGTTTTTTAAAGCATTTAGCCAAACTACAACTCTTAATTTATCTTGAGAAACAAATGAAGAATAAAACCAATCAAGACTTTCTTTCTTCTTATTTGTTAAATCCTTATTATCAACTGCATAGACAAATTGATCTTCATAATGGATTACAAAATATCTTGTATTAAAATCATCATTATTTAAAGCAATCCTTTTATAATCTTTTCGGTAATAAACCAAAATGGTAATACATAATATAATTAATAAAAGAAAAGCACCAATTACAATCCAAAATCGATAATCTTTTAGATAACTAAGAAATTTATCAAAATTTAGGTTTTCAAAAAATTCAATAATCTTGTCCATATCGATACCTCTAATTAATTATAGACAATTTGATAGTTCATATCAAACGAAAGAAATTATTTTCTTTTAAATAGGTCTTTTGCTATAATATAAAGACGGAGAAATACTCAAGTGGCCGAAGAGATCAGTTTCGAAAACTGACAGGGAGTAATCCGCGGGGGTTCAAATCCCCCTTTCTCCGCCAGGCGGGAATTCGACCCGCATGGTGGTAAATATCAAAAAAATAACACTTTTACGTATACGTCATCAATTAACACTCTAGTATAAATTTTAAGAAATGCTATCCTCAAATTAGGTTTATTCACAGTATTTTATTTTATACGGGTGTAGAATTTTGAGGTATACTTTTTAATTTGCAGATAGTTGGGCTTTTTGCTGATAACTAGATGCCTAAATCTCTGCCGTTATTAAACACGTAATTGGTTTGTGCGTAAAATTGGAACTCAAACGAGTGACTCAAGAAGTTGTCTATACCGACACGGCAGGAAACATCAAGATGGACAAAGTGAAGTTTACCAAACGTGAATTATTGTGATTTAGAAAATGTCACCTTGTTTTATTTATTGGAGTGTAAAAATGTCCCTTTACGAATATTAAAAAGTGCCAAAATGACACCAAAACACTTGTAACTAGGTGTCAATGTGGTGTAATAACTGGTAGATGGTAAAAATGACACTAAAACAATTACCTACATTTTCAATTGATAAAAAACTACATAATAAATTTATAGACAATTATAACGCTATAATAAATATTCTTATCGGAAAATTGATTTCAATTAAGAAATTGGAAGTTACTAATCTAGTAGATAATTGACAATAACTTTATAATGTGTTACAAGATAGGTATAGGAATTATATTTACACCAATAAGCGATTAGATAATAAAGATTTTAAATCGTAATAGTATTTTATCAAAATAAATATTATTTATAAGGAGGTTTGTACCTATGTATAGCTATTTTAAATCACAAATAAAACTTTTAAGAACTATTTGTGCTTTTTTTGACTATGTTTAATATAAAGGCTTACTTATTTAATGGAGGAATATGAATGAAAAAAATTATACATTATCTGACAACTATGTATTTGAGTCTATTTTTTATGATGGGGTGTGGCAATTCATATTACAACGCAAAGTTATATGATGCAACTAATTGGATTAATAGCTATTTTGCAAATAATAACTTAATTCGCAATGTTTATTATTCACAAAGTGATTCTGATGAAAAACTGTTTTTAGATGAGGAAACTTATCCAGAATCGAGGACATTTATTATTGGAAACTTAGAAGACCATAATAAAATTTTTAATGATAATATTGAAGATTTGAATGTTGATTTTAATAAACAAGAACTTATTGTGTATACTTTTAGATCTACTGATCATAGAAACCTTAAACTCATAAGTGTTAATTTGCAGGATAAAATTTTAAAAATCACATTTGAAACTATTCATAAATCCGGAACTGGTGATACATCTATACCATATCAAAGATGGATTGTTATACAACTTGAAAAAGTGGAAATGGAATCAATTGAATTTAATCAAAAATAGGAGGCAGATGAAAATGATGAAAAACACATTGAAGATAAAAATATGTTATAGATTTATAATGACAATATTAATTATGACTCTTTTTACAAGTGTGTTTAATACAAAAGTTTTAGTATCAGCTGAAAACATTAATGAAGTACAACTAGAATTATCTTCAAATTTGCCAACCTTAGATAACTTAAAATATAATATTGAAAAAGTATCTTACAATCTATTGGGAGATGTAACTGTTAAAAAAAGTGAATACTTGTATAATTTGGATGATTCTGCTGATTACATTTATGTTGAATTTAATTATGGTGGATACGCTGTATTTCTTAAGCAGACAATGGAAATGTTGGAATATTCTCCTAGAGGTAATCTTGATTATGCTACTTCTTCATCAAAGAAATACTATGCGGGTCCGGGTTCATATTTAATCAAAGATAATGATTATTTTATTGATAAGATATCCAATCAAAGATTTAATATTACCCAAGAAGCACTCAAACAATATTCAAGTGGAATACGAAAGAGTTTAATGATAAATTATAATACAATTAAACCAATACCAGTAAATTATGATTACTCTCTTACTGATAGTAAAAATGTATCTATTGAAGATAAGAACGAAGTCTATAGTGAGGCGATAGGTGATAAACCAGGGTTAGATACTAGTGCTTTAATTAAAGTTTCGGAAACAAACGGAACATATATTGAAAACTATCAATATTTTTTACATGATCCGAGACATGGTTGGAATTCTACAGGAACATGCGGGGCTGTTGCAGCGCAATTGTTGTTAAGCTATCATAATTATTATTCGGACAGACGAATAATTGATAATAAATATTTAAATGGTAGCACCTCAAACATTAACTCTAACCCCAACTATTGTGTCAATCCTATGACTATGACATCTTACACTTTGGGAACAAGAGGGACACAAGAAGATGGCAGCGATGATTCTAATAGTTATTTTTCTTATGTCGTTGATAAAATCCCTGTGAATGCGTCGACTGGTACTATGGTAAAAGGTATAAAGAATATTCTTTCTGAAAGAAATAATGAAATTTCAGACACAATTAACTATTCTGTTGATTGGAAAACTGGCGGATGGTTTTTTGGCCTTCTTACAGTTGATACAAGTAAAGTGATTTCTGAAATAAATGCTGGTCGTCCTTCGATAATTCTAATGCAAAAAAGCTTAGGTGGAGCAGATCATTATGTTGTTGCATATGGATATTGTAATTATACATATCCTGGTTCGACGGATTCATACTCTGGATTCATTACACACTTTGGTTGGGGAACAAATGAAATAAATGTTTGGATTAATTCTGCTTGGTGTTACAGTTACATAACATTAAATATAGAACATGAACATACATATAATAAGGTTGGAAACATTGAATCAAATCCTTGTCGAGTGGAATCTAAATGTACTGTATGTGGATATAGAACCGATGCACATATAAATGTTTTAGCAAATGATCGCTATACTGAAAGAACTGTGTCGTTGCCACAAAATGGATATAGTTACAAAGATTATATAGTAAATTTTGTTTCTGCTGGGAATAAGTTATTCCAAACCTTTGGTTCTAAAGATACAATGCTGTACTTATATGATATGCAAAATAATCAACTTGTTTATGACGATGATGATGGATACAAATTAAATGCCCTATTTACATATTATGTTAACGCAAATACAAGATATCGTTTGAGAGTCAAATTTTATAATAGCGCTGTAATAGGAGATGTGAAAATAGGGATAATGCCTATAAGCTCAACTCAAGAAAAGTATGAAGATATTTTAGGACCTATTAATCCAAAAACTATGATAAGCACAACGTCTTACAAAGGAGCAGTTTCTTTGACAAGATGTAGTGTATCAACGGAAGGTGAATATATGTTTTATACTGAAAAACCTTCAAGTACAGAATCTATCACAGATATGTGTTTATATTTGATTGATCCTACATCTACAAGAGCGGCTTTGTACGATGATGATAGCGCTGGCTATTTGCAAGCAAAAATTTCTACCACATTAAAGCCGGGAATTGAATATTTGTTAATTACAGCAACGTATAACATACAAAAAATTGGTCCATACTGTTTAAATTTTAAAACTGTTTAAACAATGATCCTTATTTATTGATAGAATAGTGAAGGCTGTAACATTAATAATTGTAATGTTTAATAAAATAATTAAGTGTTATCTTTTAAAAATCTTTACTAATTACTATAAAATAACTTCGCATACATTGTGTAAAATAATATTGTGGTTATTTATATAATGGTGAATTGATGTTTATTATAAAACTGATTATTCTTTGAAAATGAAAACAGTTATTCACGGTGTTGCTATTTCGCAATTTTGTAATTTGCTAAAAAATGCGAAATAAGGTATAATACTATTGAGGTGGTAATATGAAACTTATTGAAAGAAAATTATATTTGCAACAACTAATAGATGTCATGAATAATCCTGATATAAAAGTTATTACAGGAATACGTCGTTCTGGAAAATCTAAACTTATGGATGCTTTTATTGCCTATGTTCAACAAAATCCAAATAATAATATAATACGTATAAAGTTGAATTTAAAAGAATTTGAAACACTTAAAAATGCGGACACATTATATAACTACATAGATGAGCATTATATTGATGGTAAAGATAACTTCCTTTTTATAGATGAAGTTCAACTTGCTAGTGGCTTTGAAAATGTAATTAATAGCTTCTATGAAGAAGAACGCTTTAATATATTTCTAACAGGCTCTAATGCATTTTTATTATCAAGTGATTTAGCTACCCTTTTTGGTGGCCGTGTGTTTGAAATAAGTCTTTATCCATTTTCTTTTGCAGAATATCTTTTATATTATCCACAAAATGATATTGATGAAGCTTTTGATAAATATGTTACTACTGGTGGTATGGCAGGATCGTATCTTTATAATAATCCTAATGATGCAAAAAAATATTTAGCGGGTATAGTACGTACAACGATAACAAAAGATATTGTTACAAAATTTAAAATTGAAAATGAAGATTTACTTAATATGATTGTCGATTTTCTTATGGATAACATCGGTAGTAGAACTTCTATAAGAAATATTGCCAATGCACTTACTTCTAATACTTATAAAACAAATGATAAAACATGTGGTGCATATATTGATTATCTTTGTCGCAGTTTTCTTTTTTATCCATTTAAAAGATATGATGTTAAAGGCAAAAGATATTTAGAATCTGATAAGAAATATTATCTTGCAGATTTATCTTTACGTTATGCGATTATTGGTACTAAAAATGCAGATTATGGGCATTTATATGAAAATATTGTCGCTCTAGAGTTACTAAGAAGAGGATATGAAGTATATATAGGACAACTTGGTACAAAAGAAATAGATTTTGTCGCTATTAAAGATGGAGTCAAAACCTATATTCAAGTTTCTGATGATATTAGTAGAGAAGAAACATTAAAACGTGAAGTTGCTCCTTTACTTGCTATTAAAGATGCTTATCCAAAAATGATTATCGCACGTAGCAAACATCCTGAAAGTCAAGTTGAGGGTATAAGAATTATCGATATCGCAAGATGGTTAGCTTCGCAAAATTAATATTTTATTAAAATTGCGAAATAAACATTATATAATGATTATAATGAATTAGATAATAAAACTATTATTAGAGAAAGGGCAAAAGAATAATATGGATATAAATAGATTTAAGGAATTACTATTATCAGGATTTGATGTTGAATTTGATTATGATGATGCATTTTATTCAATTACTACTTCTAAAGTAAAAGGAAAAATAATATTTTCTGTCGCTAATAATAAAAAATGGTGGTTAGAATTTAATACCATTGATGAAGTATATAATTGTCTAATAAATAATAAGAAATTAATCGACATTATTGAATCAATACCTGAAGAGGAAATATGTTATTAAATAAAAAAGAAATTCTTGAATTAATAGAGAAAATAAAAAAATAGACTTGAAAAAATCAATGATGAATCATTCTATGTTGAAGATTTGGCTACAAAAGAGATAGAAGAATTTTTAAAGGATTTATTATGGAATAATTACAATGTGTAAAATTAATAAAAGAATTTAAAGGGTTACCAATTGGAACAAAAGGAACCATTG
>CAVJGK010000015.1:0-17564 GCA_963648895.1 Lachnospiraceae bacterium
AAATAATAATTTAGATTAATATTTATATTTATTTAATACTTCTAAAGTATTAAAATTATTGATAAGTTAAGGAGAATAACTTTATATGAATATTAATGATGTAATACATGGATTTAAACTTATATCCATTCGTGATTGTAACGACGTTAAAGTTACTATGTATGAATTTGAACATATCAAATCAAAAGGTAAGTTAGTGTATCTAGCAAATGATGATACTAATGCAAGTTTTGCAATTGGATTTAAAACTTTACCTAATGATCATACCGGCGTATGCCATATTATTGAACACTCAGTTTTATGTGGATCTAAAAAATATCCATTAAAAGAACCATTTGTAAATTTATTAAAAACAAGTTTATCAACATTCTTAAATGCTTTTACAGCTTCAGATTGGACAATGTATCCTTTCGCAAGCCAAACACCAAAGGATTATGATAATATTCTTTCTATTTATTTGGATGCAGTATTTAATCCTATTTCAATTGTTAATAATAAACCATTCTTACAAGAAGGTTGGCATTTAGAATTAATGGATGAAGAATCTTTACCTTGTTATAAAGGTGTTGTTTATAATGAAATGAAAGGTGCAACATCAGGTGTTGATGAACAACTTTCATATGCAACAAAAGATATCATGTTTAAAGATACTCCATATCATTGGAATTCAGGTGGAGATCCTGAATATATTCCTACTTTAACATATAAACAATATTGTGACTTCTATAAATCACATTATGTTCCTTCTAATGCATTATGTGTTTTATATGGACAAATGGATATTGAAAAGAGATTAAAATTTATTGATAAATATTATTCTAAATATGATTATGTTGAATCTTTAAAAATTGTTCCTCAAAAACCTCATATCAATTTAGATTATCAAAAAGAATATGCTCTTGGTCAAGGAGAAGATATTAAAGATAATACATATTTCTCATTATGTTATAGACTTGCAGATTATAACGACCAAAGAGAAAATATGGCTTGCTCCATATTATTTGAAACATTATTAAGCGATAATGATTCACCTTTAAAGAAGGCTTTATTAGATGCAAAAATGGGTCAAGATGTTTCTTATTCATTAGATGATAATAACATTACTACTTCTTTAACTTTAACATTAGAAAAATCTAATCCTGAAATGAAAGAAAAATTCAAGAAAGTATTTGAAGATGAAGTTAAGAAATTCGTTGATAATGGTATTGATAAAAATTTATTACTCGCAACTATAAATTACCGCGAATTTAAATCAAAAGAACTCGATATGGGTGGAATGTCAAAAGGTATTATCTTCGCGATGAATATGATGGGATCTTTCAATTATGATGGTGATTTAATCGATACATTAGAATTCCAAAAACATTTCACTTTCCTTAAAGAAGCATTAAAGGGCGATTATTTTGAAAAATTATTAGAAAAATATATCTTAAATTCTAACCATGTATGTGAAGTTACTTTAGTTCCAAGTTTAACTTTAGAGCAAGAAAAGTTAGATAAGATGAATAAATTAATGAAAGAAACTAAAGAAAAGATGTCTAAAGAAGAAATTAAAGATTTGGTTCAACAAACTAAAGATTTAATTGCATATCAAGAACATGTTGATACTAAAGAAGAAATTGCTTTACTTCCTTCATTAAAATTAAAAGATATTCCTTCTAAGGTTAATTATATAGGAACTAAGAAAACAAAAGTTGGTAAATATAAAGCTATTTATCATGAAATTAGTTCTAATAATATTGCTTATATTAAATTATACTTTGGTTTAAAGAATGTCCCATATGAAGAATTAAAATATCTACGTTTATTTAAAGCATTATTCTTAAATTGTGCGACTGGTCAACATTCTTCATTAGAATTAACTTCTTTAATTAAAACATATTTAGGATCATTTAATTTTGGTGTCTCTAAATATGAATCTAAAGATCATGAATTTAATCCATATTTAGTTTTAATGACATCTTGTTTAAATACTAATGTTTCTTATATTCCAACATTGGTTAATGAAGTTGTCAATGATACTATTTATGATAAAAATAACGTTAAACAAATTTTAACTCAAATTGTTAATTCTTCTAAACAAACTTTAATTCAAGATGGTACTCGTTTAGCTTCTGATGAAGCTAAAGCTTGCTATAATTATTCTGCAGCATTTGATACTAATTTAATAAGCGGTGTTACTGCTTATCATTTCTATAAAGATTTATTAGATAATTTTGATTATGCTGAAATTAAAAAGCATTTAAATGCACTTAAAAAAGCCATCTTTAGCAGACAAAATTTATTAATTTCTTATTCAATCGATAAAGAATGTGAAGAAGAAATTAGAACTGCATTAGAAAAGATTGAATTAAAATCTGCAAGAATCCAAGATAAATTAGTTATTTCTTTAAATAAAGTTAATAAAAAAGCAATCATTATTCCAAGTGAAGTTTCTTATAATGTTGTGGCTAATGATTTAAGTAAATATGATCAAGATTATAATGGTCATTTGAGATTAATTTCCCATATCTGTACTTATGATTATTTATGGAATAATGTTAGAGTTAAAGGCGGGGCATATGGAACAAGCATGTCAATTAATAAATTAAATGTCATGGCTTTAACTTCTTATCGCGATCCTAATGTTGATGGCACATATAAAGCTTATTCTTCATTATCTACTTATTTAAAAGAATTTAATGTTGAAGATAATGATTTTAAAAATTACATAATTGGTTGTTTAGGTAATTATGATTCTCCTTTATCTCCAAGCTTACAAGCAAGTTTTGGTGATGCAATGTATTTAACTCATACAACTAAGAAAGAACGCGAAATGACTAAAAAAGAAATTATTTCTTCTACTATTGAAGATGTTAATTCTTTCGCGCCGATTGTAGAAAAATTAATATCTGAAGGTGCACAAGTTACTATCGGTAATAAAGAAAAAATTTCTCAACACGATTTTGACGAAGTAATCACATTATAAATATAAGAACGTTATTCACTTAACGTTCTTTTTATTTATGAAATAGATAAAATAGTTTATAATCTAGTAGGTGATAAATATGGATGGAATATTATTAATTAACAAAGAAATTGGTGTTACTAGCCGTGATGTAGTAAATAAATTAATGAAGAAATTTAATACAAAAAAAATGGGACATACAGGTACATTAGATCCTTTTGCTTCTGGATTGATGATTGTTAGTATTAATAAAGGAACTAAAATATCTCAATTTATGGAAAGCTTATCAAAAGAATATATTGCTAGAGTTGTTTTAGGTAGTGATACAGATACTTTAGATTTAGATGGAAATGTCATCAATACTAAAGAAATGGAACAACCTTTAGATAAAAATAAATTATTAGAAGTTATTTCTCATTATATTGGTAATATTAGTCAAATTCCTCCAATGTATTCAGCTTTAAAGGTCAATGGTGTTCCTTTATATAAAATGGCGAGAAATGGACAAGAAATTGAAAGAAAAGCTCGTGATATTACAATTGATAATATTCAATTATTATCGATGGATAAGAATTCTTTTATTATCGATGTAAATTGTTCTAAAGGTACTTATATTCGTACTTTAGGCGTTGATATTGCCCATGAATATGGTTATCCTGGACATTTAGAATTATTGACTCGTACTCGTGTTGGCAAATATCTATTAAAAAACGCTAAAACGGTTGAAGAAGTGACTGAAGATGATATTATTTCTATTTCTGATGCTTTAAGTCATATTCCAAGTGTCATAGTAGAAGGAGAAATTGAAAAGAAAGTTAGAAATGGCGTTTCTTTAAGACTTTCTAATAATCCTTTAGTTGTAGTTAAAACTAAAAATGATGAAGTTCTTGCCATTTATCAAATACAAGAAGATGGTAAACATCATTGCTTAAGAGGATTATTATAATGGAAGTTATTAAAATTAGTTTAAATGATATTCCTTCTATTAATATTGATACACTTGTTTTAGGCTATTTTGATGCTTTTCATTTAGGCCATGTAGGTTTAGTTTTTAAAGCAAAACAAATATCTTCTAACGTTGGTTTAATGACTTTTGATAAGAATCCTAAATCAGTATTATTGGATAAAGAAGTAAGTGAAATTAATTCTTTAAATTGTCGAATTAATATAGCTTCGTCACTAGGTATAAATAAATTCATTATTTTAGAAATCAATAAAGATGTATTTTCTTTATCTAAAGAAGAATTTATTGAAAGTATTATCGATAAGATTAATCCTAAAAACATTGTAGTAGGTTATGATTATACTTATGGAAAAAATAAACAAGGCACAGTAGAAACTTTAAAAGAATTAAATAAATATCATCTATATGAAGTAAAACCATTTTTAAATGGGGCAGGAATAAAAATTTCTTCTACCTATATTAAATATTTAATTTCTCAAGGTGATATTAAAAAAGCTAATTCATATTTATATCAAGATTATCAAATAGAAGGAAAAGTTATTGAAGGTAATAAAATTGGTCGAACAATAGATTTTAATACGGCCAATATTGATCCTAAAAATAAATATGTATTACCTAAAAAAGGCGTTTATGCTGGAATATGCATAGTGGATGAAACTAAATACAAATGCATGATTAATGTTGGATCTCATCCAACTATTAATGAATTAAATCACGATATTATCGAAGTTCATATTTTAAATTTTTCTAAAGATATTTATCAAAAACAAATAACTGTAATTTTTAAAGAAAAACTAAGAGATGAAAAGAAATTTGCTTCTTTAGAAGATTTAAAAAACGAACTAAGTAAAAACAAAATCCAAACCGATGAATTAATTAAACTTTAATAAAAAAGTATTGAATATTAATTAATAATTGGGTATGATATTAAAGCAACTTGACTAGGTTTTCGTTAAAACTCCAAGAACACTTGGTTAAGCTAAGCAAAGAAAGTAGATAAGGAGATATTTAAAATGGCACTTTCAAAAGAATTAAAACAAGAATTAGTCGCAAAATACGGTGACAATGAAAAAGACACAGGTAACGTTAAAGTTCAAATCGCTATCTTAACAAGCGAAATCAACGCATTAACATTACACTTAAAGTCAAACAAACACGATGGTTCATCAAGAAGAGGTTTATTCTCAAAAGTTGGACAAAGAAGAGGTTTATTAGACTATTTAGCTAATAAAGACTACGAAGCATATTCTAAATTAATCAAAGATTTAGGTATCAGAAAGTAAGTTAATATTAAATTTATTAAAAGCCTATAATATTATGGGCTTTTTTTGTTATAATCTAAGAAATGGAAGGAGAAAGTATGGAAAAAGTTCAATTATGTGATCGACTTGGTAATATTAGCAATAAGAAAATTGGCTTTTCTTGGGGCTATTTTGTTTTTGGTCCTTTATATTCATTAATTCGTGGATATATTATTTCTAGCCTTCTTTTATTATTAATTACTTATTATTTGATTCCGCTTCCTGGAATGGAGACTATAACTTCTTTTATATTACAAATTTCTTTTATTGATAAAGGAATTTTAGATTTTATTTGTAAATTATTATTAGTATTTAGAACTCATCATTATTATATATTGGGTATATTTATTGTATTAATCTTCAGAATTTTAAATTCTTTCTTATTTAGATCAAGAATGATAAGTCGTTTTATGAAGAAAAAAGAATATCGTCCATTAGAAGAAAAAGATGCTAGATTATTAATAAAATACCATGCGGCCAATGAAAAAGTGACTTTGGCGGAAGCATTTGATTTAAGAACTACTTCTTCTTATAAAACAGCCGAAGAAAACTGGTATGAAGATAACCAAAATAGAATTAATAATGTTTCTCCAAGTGAAACAAAAAGATATGCCACAAGAACCATGGCTCAAACAAAAGTGGCAATTAAAAAAGAACAAATTGAAAATTTATATAAACTTGGATTGATTTCCAAAGAAGAATATCTTTCTCGAATTGATAATGTAGAAACTACTGAGATTCATTCTCAAGATAATAAATAGGTGATTTATGAATATTGTAATTTTACTGGCTGCAGGAAGTGGAACAAGAATGAATAATGTTGTTCCTAAACAATTTATTAATATAAATAATAAACCTTTAATGGTTTATCCATTAGAAACTTTTTCTTCTTGTTCATTAATTGATGAAATAATTATTGTTACATCAAAAGAATATATTTCTCAAGTCAATGATTATGTTACCCAATTTAATATTAACAAAGTAAAAGCTATTATTGAAGGAGGATCAACTCGTCAAAAATCAGTTTTTAATGCTTTGACTTATTTAAAAAAACATAATGTTAATGATCAAGATAATATTCTAATTCATGATTCGGCTAGAGTATTAATAAGTGAAGAAATTATAAAAAATAATATCCATGCATTAGAAAAATATAATGCTGTAGATAGTGTCATTCCAATGACTGATTCAGTTATTAAATCGGATACTGGAATTAATATAACTTCTTTATGTAAAAGAAGTGAATTATATCTATCTCAAACACCTCAAAGTTTTAAATTTAATATCATTTATAAAGCTCATGAAAATGTTAAAAATTTAAAAGATTTTGAAATTACTGATGATTGTTCCTTAGTTTTAAAAATTGATGAAGATGTCTATTTGGTTGAAGGTTCAAGATTAAATTTTAAAATTACTACCAAAGAAGATTTATTATTACTTAAATCATTACTAAACAAATAAAAGCGCATATGCGCTTTTTTTCTTACCATGAAGTATAAGAATCTAAATCAAATCCATAAACTTGGACGACGTCCATTTGATCTAAACAAATTAAATCATGAGGTAAACATATACCTCCTCCATTATTATCAAAATCATAACCAAAATGATGATATGCATACCAAACTAGATGCGAACATTGAGTAGAGGAAATACTATCTTTAGTGCCAAATAATCCAATAAAAACATTATATGGAATACCTTGTAAATAATTAATTGCATATTCGGCGACTTGAGCTTTGATTGAAGGATCTACTCTAGGAGATAAAATTATAAAACTAGCTCTTTCTTGGAAATCTTTTAATGTACCAATTTCGGAAAGTTCACCATAACCATAAGATTGTAATACTCCACCGGAGGTGGAGGTGACTAGTCCGCAGTGGCCAAATGTTTTACCACAAAATTGAGTACCATTAGAAACAATAATATCACCTACTTCAACATCGACCATTTCTGTTAATTGATCGATTGTTTGATAATAACAATATGGACCTAAAAAATTAGATGTTACTTTAACTTCTTGTAAGAATGATGATTGAACTTTTTTTATTGTTTGTATTGAATGAGATTTATGCAAAGTACGATCTACTCCGAATTTAGTAATACCGGTTTGATGGTATATTAAATTATAATCTTCATCGCTTAAAGTATCTTTTTTTAAGATGGAATCTAATTCAACTTTGCTTGTTTTATCATAATAATAAGTATAAGAAACGACTGCATTAGAAATAAAGCATACGCATTGTAAAATACATAATACTAAAATTAGACTACCAACAATGGATAGAGTAATTTTTAAACCTTTAAATTTAGATTTCTTCTTTGCCATAATCTTCCTCTTATATATTTATATATTATAATCATTTTTGGCGATAAAAAAACGCTTTTAGTTAACTAAAAGCGTAATTTATCAATTAATAATAATTAATTATTTTTCAACACCGAGATATGCTTTTCTCATGATTTCTTTCATATCTTCGACCATTGGTACTCTAGCGTTACATGGTGAACATTGATCTTCAAATGCTAAATATGCCATTTCTTCAATCTTATTCATCCATTCACCTTCATCAACACCGGCAGCTTTGAAATTTAATTCTAGACCACATTCTTCACCTAATTTCTTAACTGCATCAGCAAGTGCTTCAACACCTTGTTCTGGAGTATCAGCTTTTAAGCCAATTAAACGAGCAATTCTTTGATAACGTTTATCACAGTTATAGACATTGTATTTTGGCCATACTGTTAATTTAGATGGAGTAGCGCCATTATATCTAATTGTATATGGAAGTAAAATTGCGTTAGCGTAACCATGAGGAACATGGAACATACCACCAATTTTGTGAGCCATAGAGTGGTTCATACCTAAGAAAGCATTAGCGAATGCCATACCTGCAATGGCAGAAGCATTATGCATTTTTTCTCTTGCTTCTGGATCGTTTTTACCATCTTTAACCGCACGAGGTAAATATTCAAATACTAATTCAATAGCTTGTAATGCAAGACCATCTGTATAATCGGAAGCTAAAGCGGAAGTGTAAGCTTCAATCGCATGAGTTAAGACGTCCATACCAGTCATGGCTGTTACTCTTGGAGGGAGTGAAGTTGTGAATTCTGGATCGATAATTGCGATTGTAGGAGTTAAAGAATAATCTGCAAGAGGATATTTCTTATTATGTTTCTTATCAGAAATAACTGCGAATGGAGATACTTCTGAACCTGTACCTGAAGTAGTTGGAATACAAATTAATTTTGATTTTTGACCTAATTCTGGATATTTAATCGCTCTTTTACGAATATCCATGAATTTTTGTTTTAAATCATCGAAGTTGACTTCTGGGTGTTCATAGAATAACCACATACCTTTTGCAGCATCCATTGGTGAACCACCACCAAGAGCGATAATTGTATCTGGTTTGAAAGCGTTCATTAATGAAACACCTTTTTTAACTGTTTCAATATCTGGATCTGGTTCAACATCACAGAATAATTGGATTTGAACTGGATTTCTTCTTGTATTTAATTGATCTGTAACACGATTGATATAACCTAAGTCGACCATTGATCTATCTGTAACGATAAAGACTTTTGATACATCTCTCATATCGTGTAAATATTGGATTGAATTTCTTTCGAAATAAATCTTTCTTGGAACTTTGAACCATTGCATAGTATTTCTTCTCTTACCTACTTTCTTAACGTTGATTAAGTTAACCGCGGATACGTTACCTCCGATAGAGTTATGACCATAAGAACCACAACCTAATGTTAATGATGGTAAGAATGAGTTATAAACATTACCAATACCACCGAAAGTAGATGGTGAGTTCCAAATAATACGCATTGCTTTTACTTTATCACCATAGATTTCTGATAATTCTTTACTTGCTGTATGAATTGCAGCAGAGTGACCTAAACCATTGAAGTTAACCATAGCTTCTGCAAGAGCAACACCTTCTTCAAATGAAGATGATTTTAATACTGCGAGAACTGGAGATAATTTTTCTCTAGTTAAAGGTTCTTTTGGTCCAACTTCTTTACAAGGAACTGCAAGAATTACTGTATTATCTGGTACTTTGATACCTGCTTGTTCTGCAATCCATTTTGCGGATTGACCAACAATTGCAGCATTTAATTTTGCATTTTCAACACCTTCAGAATAAGCTTCATATCCGAAAGTGAATTTTTCAAGTTTAGCTTTGTCTTCTTTCTTTGTAACAAAATAGACGCCGAATCTTTCAAACATTTTCTTAGATTCATCATAAATTTCTTTATCGATAATGACTGCTTGTTCAGAAGCACAAATCATACCATTATCGAATGATTTAGAAATGACAATATCATTGACTGCTTGTTCAATATTACATGATTTTTCCATATATGCTGGAACATTACCTGCGCCAACACCCATTGCTGGTTTACCACATGAATAAGCAGCTTTAACCATTGCATTACCACCTGTTGCTAAAATAGATGCAACACCTGGATGGTTCATTAATTCGCTAGTTGCTTCCATGGATGGATGTTCAATCCATTGGATACAATTCTTTGGAGCACCTGCAGCAACTGCAGCTTCATAAACGATTTTTGCTGCCATTGTTGAAGATTCCATTGAACTTGGGTGGAATGAGAAAATAATAGGGTTTCTTGTCTTTAAACAAATTAATGATTTAAAGATAACTGTTGAAGTAGGGTTTGTAACTGGAGTAATACCTGCTAAAACACCTAAAGGTTCTGCAATTTCAATAATACCTGTAACTGGATCATCTTTAATGATACCAACTGTTTTTAAATGTCTTAAATTGTTAACGACATATTCGCAAGCATATAAGTTTTTAGTAGCTTTATCTTCAAAGATACCACGTTTTGTTTCTTTGACTGCGGCAAGAGCTAAAGTACCGTGATGGTCTAAGGCTGCGCATGAGCATTTTGCGACTATGTAGTCGACTTGTTCTTGAGTGAATGTTTCAAATTCTTTTAAAGCACCTTGTGCTTTTGTTACTAAATCATCAATCATTTCATGAACATTAATTTCTTTTTCTTCCATTTTTTTAACTCCTTAATGTTGTTGATAATTTCTTATCGATAAAAATATATCAAATATACAAGCATGTGTATATAAAATATTGAATTTAATTTTATGAAAACGTTTTCATAAAAGAAAAAAAGAAAAATAATTCTATGTGAACTATTTTTCTTTGCTCATTTCTTGGTGCATTAAAATTTTAATGCCTTGTGATACTGCATTAGCAGGTTCTGGTAAGATTCTAATTGCCATGTTTAAAGCGTTTTCTAAATATTCTCTTAAACCCGCGAGTAAGGCGCCTCCACCTCCAACGATCAATCCTGATTCAATTAAATCAGAAGCTACTTCTGGAGGAGTGAGTTCTAGACAATCTAATAAAGTATCAATTAATACTTGGAAGCATGGTAAAATACATGATTTAATTTCTGCGGTTGAAATAACGACGCTATGAGGGAGGGAAGAGACAATATCAATTCCAGAAACCTCTAACAATCTATTTTCTGGGAAGAATTCTACCGATCCGATTTTCATTTTGATATATTCAGCAGTTTTAGTACCAATTAAGATATGGTGATTTTTTCTTAAATGTCTAATAATGGCGTTATCTAAAACTTGTCCTGAGAAAGAACAAGATTTGGAAATAATAGCTTCACCATTAGTGAGGATGGAAATATCAGAAATACCTCCTCCTATATTTAATACTAAAGTACCTTTATTAGCAGAACCATCCTTATTTCCTCCAAGTGCAGTAAAATAAGAAGATGATTTCATAATGACGTCATTACATTTTAATTTTCTTCCAACGTTTCTTAATGCGCTTCTTTCAATTTGGGTAAATTCGGAAGGACAAGAAAAAATGATCGTAGAATTTTTTACATATCTTGTTAATTTTAAATCGCTTAATATTGATGTTAAATAACTAACAATGGCTGGTCCATCGGCAATAACACCATTCTTCATTGGTTTAATAACTTCAATGGATGAAGATTCTTTACCATATAATTTAAAAGCTAAATAACCATAGCTTTCAACTTTCTTATTATCTTTATTAAATGCAACTACTGTAGGCTCATTAAAAACAATTCCTTTCTTAGGAACATAGATAATTGTATTTGATGTACCTAGATCAATACCAATAATCTTTTTCATATTAGCCTCCTAATGAATTATTATATTTATTTTAATATTAAAATAGAGAAATAAAAAGGTGATTTTGCAAAAATATGTATTTAATTATTTCTTAAAGTGTTACAATTAACGAGTAAAAAGGAGAAAATAAATGGCAAAGCAAATTTTTAGTTTAGACTTTGAAGGAAAAAAATTGAGCGTTGAAACTGGCGAAATTGCTAAGCAAGCAGATGGTGCTGTCTTAGTTCGCTTGAATGATACCGTGATTTTATCCACAGCTTGTGGTTCTAACGAACCAAAAGATACAGACTTCTTCCCATTAACAGTTACTTATGAGGAGAAGCAATATGCAGTAGGAAAGATTCCAGGATCTTTCTTAAGAAGAGAAGGTAGACCAGGAGAACATGCTACTTTAACTGCAAGATTAATTGACCGTCCAATTAGACCTATGTTCTCAGATGGATTCAGAAATGAAGTTCAAATTATTAATACAGTAATGTCTGTTGATCCAGATGCAACTCCAGAAATGGCAGCAATGTTTGGTTCTTCATTAGCATTATGTATTTCCGATATTCCATTCGATGGCCCTATCGCAGGTGTTTATGTTGGTAGAGTAGATGGTAAATTCATCATCAACCCAACAGTCGAAGAAAAAGAAAAATCAGATTTAAATTTAGCAGTCGCTGGTAGCGAAGATGCAATTAACATGATAGAAGCAGGTGCACAAGAACTTTCCGAAGATGAAATGGTTGATGCAATCATGTTTGGTCATGAAGCAATTAAGAAATTATGTAAATTCCAAAAGGAAATTGCAGTTCAAATTGGTAAACCAAAAAGAGCAGTTTCTTTATATGCAGTTGATGAAACAATCAACAAAACAGTCAGAGATATGGCTGAAGAAAGATTAGTCAAAGCAGTTTCTATTGTTGATAAACTTGAAAGATATGCAAAAATTGATGAAATCGATAACGAAGTTAGAGAATTCTATAAAGCAAAATCTTATTCTGATGAAAAAGAAAAAGCTACAACAATTATGCAAGTTAATGATGTTTTAGAACACATTGTTGCAGAAGAAGTTAGAAGATTAATCACAGTTGATAAGATAAGACCTGATGGCCGTAAAGTTGATGAAATTAGACCATTAGATGCACAAGTTGACTTATTACCAAGAGTTCATGGTTCTGCTATGTTTACTCGTGGACAAACTCAAGTTATTTCAGTTTGTACATTAGGTACTAAAGCTGATGAACAAATCCTTGATTCATTAAGTGGCGAAGATACAAAACACTGGATGCATCATTATAATTTCCCACCTTTCAGTGTTGGTGAAATTGGTAGAACTGGTTCTCCAGGAAGAAGAGAAATCGGCCATGGTGCTTTAGGTGAAAGAGCATTATCTTATGTTATTCCATCTGAAGAAGAATTCCCATATACAATTAGATGTGTTTCTGAAGTTGTCGAATCAAATGGTTCATCTTCACAAGCTTCTATTTGTGCTTCATGTATGGCATTAATGGCTGCCGGTGTCCCTATTAAAGCTCCAGTTAGCGGTATTGCAATGGGTTTAATTACATCTGGTCCATTAGATGGCAAACATCCTTACACAATTTTAACTGATATCCAAGGTATGGAAGACCATTATGGTGATATGGACTTCAAGTGTGCAGGTACTCCAAAAGGTATTACAGCATTACAAATGGATATCAAGATTAAAGGTGTTACAAAAGAAATCTTCCAAGAAGCTTTAGCGCAAGCTCATAAAGCAAGAGCCCAAATTCTTGAAGTTATGTTAAAAGCAATTCCTGCACCAAGAGAAGATGTAGGTAAATATGCACCAAAAGTTGGACAAATGGATATCGAAGTCTCTAAGATTAAAGATGTCATTGGTTCACAAGGTAAAGTTATTAACGATATCATTGAAAAATGTGACAACGTTAAAATTGACATTGATGACTTTGGTCATGTAGTCATTTATCACATGGATAGAGAACCAATCAACAAAGCATTAAAGATGATTGAAAACATCGTCAAAGAAGCTAAAGTTGGTGAAATTTATGAAGGTACAGTTGTAAGAGTTGAATCTTATGGTTGCTTTGTAAATTTATTCGGTGATTGCGATGGTTTATGCCATGTATCTAAACTTGATTGGGAAAGAGTAAATCACCCACAAGATGTTGTCAAAGTTGGACAAAAATTAAAAGTTATTGTTACAGAAATTGATGACAAGGGTAGAGTAAACGTTTCACATAAAGAATTCGTTGAAAGAAAACCAAAAGAAAAGAAAGTTGAAGAAACTCCAGCTACAACTGAAGCATCTAAATAAATATAGATAAAAAATCCCTGGAGTTTATTCAGGGATTTTTATTTCAAAAAAGGAGGCAATTATGAAATTTAAGCCTATTGTACATTCTTTACTTGATACTGATTTTTATAAATTCAATATGAATCAAGTAATATTCCATAAACATACTGATGCGACAGGAGAATATCATTTTAAATGTCGTAACGAAGGAATAATATGGACTGATGAAATGGTTGACGAAATCAATGAACAAATCGATCATTTATGTTCATTAAGATTCAAAAAAGATGAACTTGATTATCTTCGTTCCATTCGTTTTATTAAAAATGACTATGTTGAATTCTTAAGATTATGGCATCCTATTAGAGAATATGTCGATTGTCATAAAGAAGGAGATTCTTTAATTTGCGTTGTTAAAGGACCATGTTTCTCGGCAATGCAATTTGAAATCTATCTTCTTGAAATCATCAACGAAGTCTATTTTAGAATGAAATATGATTATGATGAACTACTTAAAGGAGCAAGAAGTCGTTTAGAAGAAAAGATTAAAAAATTAAACGATGGTACTTATACTTTCCATTTCGCAGAATTTGGTTGTAGAAGAAGATTATCTTTTGAATGGCAAGAAGAAATGGTTAAAGAATTAGTTACAAAAACTGATAAATGCGTTGGTACTTCTAATGTTTATTTAGCTAAGAAGTTTAATATTAAACCAATTGGTACATTCGCTCATGAATTTGTTCAAATGTATCAAGGTTATCCAAATATTCCTCTTGCATATACTAACCACCATGCATTAAAAGACTGGTTTGCCGAATATCAAGGCGATAATGGTACAGCATTAACCGATACTTTAACTACTGATTTATTCTTACTTGATTTTACTTTCTTAGATGCAAGTTGTTATTCAGGTGTTAGACATGATTCTGGAGATCCATATGAATGGGGCGAAAAAATGATCGCTCATTATAAAAAACTTCATATTGATCCTATGACTAAGACTTTAATGTTCTCTGATTCATTAAATTTTGATAAAGCTCAAAAGCTTTATGATTATTTTAAAGGAAGAACAAAAGTAAGCTTTGGTATTGGCACTTATTGCGCGAACGACACAGGAGTAGAACCTTTAAACATCGTTATTAAGCTTCAAAAGATTAATGAAAGACCTGTTGCTAAATTATCCGATAATGATGGAAAAACAATGTGTTTAGATGATGATTATCTATCATATTTACGCCGCGCGGTTGAATATCGTATCAAAGAAGAAAAAGCGTTAAAAGAATTATCTAAATAAGAAAAAAACATATCACTTTTTTTGAAGTGATATGTTTTATTTTACTTTATAAAACTTTCAATTAAGATGGAACCATAACCAAAGATTAATGCGGTTATAACTAATGTTAGAACGATAATTAAAACATCTTTGAGGTTCTTTTTATTTTTGATTAAATAAACAAGTCCTAAACCAGCATTACAAATTAATCCAGCTAATGCGGCACCAAAAGACAATGAACCTTGTAAGAATAATTCTGTAATAATAACACTTGAAGCGCAATTTGGAATTAAACCAACAATAATTGAGAATAATGGTGTTAGATAATAATATGATGTTAAAAAGTTACTTATAACGTCTTCTCCAACATAATAGATAATAATTCCAAAGATAATATTAACAATAAAGATATAAATAAATATTTTTAATGTATGAACTAATGGATGCAATAAATGTTCTTTTACTAAAGCTACTTTAGTAGGTTTTGCATTTTCTTCAATATCATGATTACAACATCCTTTTTGAATGACTTCTTCATTATTAACCATTACTTGATCAAAACTTTGAGGAGCGTTGACATGGTCAATAATAAAATCTAATAATGTACCAACAATAAAACCTGCAACAAATTTAATTCCTAATAATGGTAAGATATATATCATCTTATTAGGTTGAGATAACATCATTGGTAGAGCTTCATCACTACAAGTGATAAATACGGCGACTAATGTACCAATAGTGATTTTCTTTTTAACAAACATGTCACTTGCGACAATTGAAAATCCACATTGTGGGATTAAACCAATGGCAGAACCAAATAATGTTGATAATTTGCTTTCTTTGACAACTTTGGTAGAGATTTTACCTTCAACAAAGGAAATAATAATATTTAAGATAAAAACGACTGCGGCAGCCTTTAACGAGTCAATTAAAGCGTCTAATAATACATCTAGCATGATAACCTCCTATTTTAATAAAGAACAATCTGCGCAGATACCATATATGGTAGTGAGATTGTTATTGACTGTAAATTTATGTTGCTTATAAATATGTGATATAAATTCATTGGCATCTTTACAAGGTAAATGAATTAATTTACCGCATGAAATACATTTCAAATGAAAATGATTGTTAGAACAATTAGTATCTATGTATTGATATTCATAAGTTGAAGATAATTCATTGAATGTTTTTCTAATCGTACCATTTTCTTCAAAAAGATTTAAAAGTCGATATAAAGTAGCTTTGGATATCTTACCATCGACTAATTTTAAAATTTTAGGTGCGGATAAAGAATACGACTTATTGTTATATAAGACTTGAATTAAGATTTCTTTTTGATTAGTTTTATATTCCATCTCTTCTCCTTAAATTGAGACTTAGTCTCAAAACGTATAATATATTAAAGGATATTGAGATTATTTACAAGAAATATTTTTATTATTTTTTAAAATAAAAAGACCACATCAATGAATGAAGTGGTCTTTAAATGGTGTAGTTTAATTTTAAACTAATTTTAAATTTGTTTTTAGATATTCAATTGCGTAATCTGTGGCATTTAATTCTCCATAATAAATGTAAATATATCCAGCGATAACATCGTTACTTTTTAATGTAACTTTAATTTTTGATTCAGAAATGGACTCAACTTTGTAAGTGGTTATAGTAGAATCACTAGCTACAGGATAAAAGACAGATTTAATTTCCATTGTAAAATACGAAACATCTTTAGTAGGTTCTTTATATGTGCCAAGATTTTCATCGTAAATATAATATGATTCTATAACTTCAATATTGTGTTCCATTTTATCATCTAAAGCGACAAAATATGATTCGTGCCAATGATAATCCAAATTCGTAGGTAATAAGGTATAAAAGTAGCCATCATTTTTATGCCCTTCTTCATTAGATAAGTATCTTCTCATAGATTCATAATTGATAAAGTAATTACTATTAGCAGGATAATCAATGATTTCGCTTTGATCATCTGAAATATAACTTGTTGTGTTTTCTTTACTTGAAGAACTAGATGTAATTTCATCATTTGAAGAATAAGATGTATTTTCTTTAGTTGAAGAATGAGATGTAATACTATTGTTTGATAAACTAGAAGTATTTTCTACGTTTGAAGAGTGAGTTGAAATTCCATTATTTGAAGAATTTGTGTTAGTTGAACTACAACTTGTAATTACGAATAAATTAACAAATAATAAACTTAAAATTACCTTTTTCATTTATAACACCTCCTCGTTACTTGAATATTGGTCATCTATAAGATTAATTTCATTATTTAATTCGCAATATGGCGTTGAAACTGACGTTAAAAGAAATATAAATAAATAGCTTAAAATAGAAGTGGGATTTTTATTATTTTTATTCATAAACATGCTTTCCTTTCAATAAATTATAAAATGTTATGCTTAATAACCTTTTTTTAAATATAGCAATGCTAATTCTATTAGTCAATAAAATAATAAAAAAAGATGACTAATTAAGTCATCTTTAAGCTCTTAATATAATGGAGCGAGCGACGGGAATCGAACCCGCGTATCAACCTTGGCAAGGTCGTGTTCTACCATTGAACTACGCTCGCATCTCACAAGCAAGTATAATTATATACTCT
>CAVJGK010000016.1:0-17220 GCA_963648895.1 Lachnospiraceae bacterium
ATATGTATGAATTAGGCTTATGTGGAAAAGATAATTCATCATTATTAAGAAATAAAGTATATGAACATTATAATTTAGGTTTTGGAAGTTCTAAGACATTAATGAAAAGATTAAGTGTATTAAATATTGATAAAGAAGAATTAAGAAAGTTTATTGGAGGTATTAATAATGATGATTGCAAGTAAAGAATATGTAGTAACAAAGATGACAGAATTAATGCTTACTCCTAAAAAACACTTCTCTCAAAATTTCTTAACTGATTATGATGTAGTAGTTGATTCAGTCGATGCTTTAAAAGTTAATGATGAAAAAGTAATTGAAATAGGTCCAGGATTAGGAGCCTTAACCCAAGAATTATTAATTAGAAATTATGATGTAGATGCTTATGAAATCGATAAAGATATGGTATCTCATTTAAATAATGAATTTAAAGATTATCCTAATTTTACTTTATATAATGAAGATTTTTTAAAAGTTAATCTTGGTAAATATGAAGGTAAGAAATTAAAATTTATTTCAAATGTTCCTTATAATGTAACTACTCCAATTATTGAAAAGATTATCACTTCTTCACTCGATATTAAAACATTTGAATTCATGGTTCAAAAAGAAGTATATGATAGATTAAACGTAAAAGAAAAATCAAAAGATTATTCACCTATTAATATCTTTATTGATTATGTAGGCAAATTATCAGTAGTAAGAAAAGTATCTTATAAATGCTATATTCCAATGCCTAATGTTGATTCTATTATTTTAAAAATAGAATTCACAAATAAGATTAATGAAGATGCATTATTTAATAAAGAATTTGTTAAATTAGTAAAAGCTAGCTTTGTACAAAGAAGAAAGACTATTTTAAATAATTTAACTACTTATTTTAAATCGAAAGAAAAAGCTATTGAAGTATTATCAAAAGCTAATATCGATACTTTAAGAAGACCAGAAAGTCTTACTTTAAATGATTATTTAGAATTAACTAAAGTTATTTATACTATTAAATAACATATTTATAGAAGAAAAGATAAAAATAATATACAATAGTCTATTGTATGAATTAAATTTGGAGGAAGAACATATTTATGTTAATGCTAAAAGCTTATGCAAAAATAAATGTTGCTTTAAAAATATTAGGAAAAGATGAAAAAGATGGATACCATTACGTTGATATGGTTACATTACCTATTGAACTTCATGACCGTATAGAAATGGAATTATTACCTCAAAACTATGATTCTATTATTACATGTGATGATAAATCTTTACCTACTGATGAATCAAATATTGTATATAAAACTTTAAAATTAGTCCAAGATACTTATTCTATCGATAAGAAAGTAAGAATTCATATCCATAAAGAAATCCCAATGTGTGCTGGATTAGGCGGAGGATCTTCTGATGGAGCGACTGTCTTACTTGGTTTAAATAAATTATTTAAATTACATTTATCAATGGATGAATTATGTTCCTTGGGTGCCAAGATTGGTTCTGATGTACCACTTTGTTTAAAAGGTGTACCTGCAAGAGTTACTTCTAAAGGTGAAAAGATAGAAAAAATTAAAGTTAAGAAATCATTCTATTGTTTATTATTAAAACCTGATGTAGGTTTATCAACCAAAGATGTCTATCAAAAATATGATGAATGCAATTTTGAAAGAAAATTTGATATTGATGAATTAATCGAAGGTTTAGCTCATGATGATATTGAAAAGATTGAATGCAATATGGGCAATGATTTAGAAGATCCAGCATTTGAATTATCTAAAGAAGTAGAAAAGGTTAAAAACCTTTTAGTTGATTCTAAATTACCTTTAACATTGATGAGTGGTTCAGGCTCATGTGTTTATTCTTTAAGCCATGATTATAAGAAACTTGAACGCATTCAAGATGAATTAAAAAAATTAGGTTATCGTACATACTTAACCAAAACACTTTAAGACTTCCTTGTGAGGTCTTTTATTTTGATATTTGTAAAAGTATCACTTTGGTGATATATTATAAATAGGAGGAAAGTTTATGATAAATAAGATTGTTTTATATCATGGATCACAAGAAGTTATCAATCAACCAACTTTTGGTAAAGGTAAACTTCATAATGATTATGGATTAGGCTTTTATTGTACAGAATATGAACATCTTTCTAAAGAATGGGCGGTTAATTCTAATAAAGATGGATATTCAAATAAGTATATATTAGATATGACATATTTAAATATCTTAAACTTGAATAGTGAAAATTATTCTATCTTAAACTGGATTGCAGTTTTAATTAATAACCGTGTATTTTCTATTGATAATCCTGGGGCTAGGAAAGCTAAACAATATCTTATTGATAATTTTTTAGTCAATGTTAATGCATATGATGTAATTATAGGTTATCGCGCGGATGATTCTTATTTTGATTATGCTTTACAATTTTTAAATAACTCTATCACTGTTACTCAATTAGCCCGTGCAATGCAACTTGGTAAATTAGGTGAACAAATTGTATTAAAATCAAAGTTTGCATTTGAATCTTTAACTTATTTAACTTCTGAAAAAGTATCCAAAGATGAGTATTTAAAATTAAAAGAAGAAAGATTAATAAATGCGAATAAAGAATTCTTAGAAATGTTGGAACAAGAAGATGATGGTTTATATATTCAAGATATTATAAAAGGTGGGATTAAAAATGATGACACACGCATACCAAGAAACATTCGTTTATAGGTTACAAATTAGATTAGGAAACATATTTGATGTCGCACTTAATGATTATAAATTAGATAAAGATGAATTAGTAAAATACTTCTTAAATTCTTATACTTGTGATGCTTATCAAAATGGTGATGTATCTTATTTAATCGGAAAAAGTGGCCTAGAATTATTTTTATGTATCATGGAAGATAATGGATTTAAAGACATAGAAATCATAAATAACGATCATTATATTAGATCTAAAGAATACTGGATAGGCTATGTAATAAGTTATTATCAATGGTATTCTAATAGATCTTTTAAAGAAATATTTGATGTTGTTAGTTTAAAAACCTTAGAAAAGATGTATTATACTCTTCATGAAGCGGATATAACTAAATTTGTATCTATAATGGATGAATTAATGAAAGAATATTACCATGATACTAATTTAAAAAGATTAAGAAAGAAAAAAGGATATTCTCAAAAAGAACTATCACTTAAATCAAATGTTTCTTTACGTTCTATTCAAATGTATGAACAAAGAAATAAAGACATCAATAAAGCTAGCGCAGATAGTCTTTATTCTTTATCTTTATGCTTAAATTGTTCAATGGAAGATTTGTTAGAAAAGTAATAATCTAAAAAGAATGCATTTTTTTAGTTTTTCTAATGAATTGTTTATAATTTGACATTATAATAATTATGATAATTATTTATCGTTGAAGGAGAAAATATGTTAAACAAAAACAAAACTTTACTATTCTCATTAACTGCGAACAAGGAATTAACTGATGAAATCGCTAAGTTATTGGATATGAAGGTATCAGAGGCTACTGTTAACCACTTTGCAGATGGTGAAATTATTTGTGAGCCAAAAGATTCTGTTAGAGAAAAGGACGTATATATTATTCAATCTACTTGTACTCCTGTTACAGAACATTTATTCGAAATCTTAATTTTCGTTGATGCACTTAAAAGAGCATCCGCACACAAGATCAATGTTGTAATCCCATACTTTGGTTATGCTAGACAAGATAGAAAGTCAAAGCCAAGACAACCAATCACATCTAGATTAGTTGCAGATCTATTGAAGACTGCAGGTGTTGATAGAGTTATCACTGTTGAATTACACGCAGCACAAATCCAAGGATTCTTCTCATGCTTAGTTGATGAATTATCCGCAGCACCATTAATTTCAAATTACTTTAAAGATAAAGTAACAAGTAATACAGTAATTGTTTCCCCAGACCATGGTGGAGTTAATAGAGCTAGAAAGGTTGCAGAAAAATTAAATCTTCCTTTAGCGATTATTGATAAACGTAGAACAAAACCAAATGTTGCAGAAGTTATGAACATCATTGGTGATGTTGAAGGTAAAGATTGCTTAATGATCGATGATATGATCGATACAGCTGGTAGCGCACATGCGGGCGCAAGCCAATTAAAAGCACATGGTGCAAAATCAGTTAGAATTGTTTGCTCACATGGTGTCTTCTCAGGCCCTGCAGCTGATAGATTATTAGATGGTACATTTGATGAAATTGTAACAACTAACTCAATCCCTCTACCAGAAAGAATGAAAGATCCTCGTGTTCATGTTCTTTCTTTAGCACCTATGATTGCACGTGTTATTGAAAACATTGAGGATGGTGAACCTGTCTCATTAATCTACGATTTATACGGTGATTAATAATTAATTAAATATATAAAAACAAGCCTAGTTTAACGTATAAACTAGGCTTTTATAGTGCATTAAAAAAAGACCAAAGATTATTCTTTGGTCTAAAGATATAAATATAGATTAAGCGTAAACTACAACAATGCTGTAGATTTGAATATTTCCATTTGCTTTTGTAGTAGCAGTACTTTGACTTACACCAATTTCCATTGTGCTAGTTGAACCTACAGCAGTAATAGTAGTGCCGGATTCGTATTGATTGCCATTATACACTGCAATACCATTATTACCAGATTTATATGTGAGTGTTACTGATTTAATAACATGAGAACCTGTAACAGAGAAAATTACTTTACCACTTTCTGTTTGATAAATTCTCCAGTCATTTGCTGAATTATAATATTTACCAGTATTTGAACCACCTTGTGCAGTAATTGATAAATTGTCGTCTCCTGTAGGTAATGTTGTGTATTGTGATTGATTTTTCCAACTATTTGCAGTTGCAACAGTTGCGATACTATAAGTGACTGTTGTATCTTCATAATCAACATCTTCAACAACTGTAACAACAATCTTATTTTCTAAGTAAGATGTAGCTTTGTAATTACCTTCATCGTCTGCGACTAATGTTGTACCATTAAATGTAACACTAGCGACTCTATAATTTTCTGCTGCAGTAACTTGGAATGATAATTCTGTATTTGGAAGAACTGCTTCAGTTGGTAAACCTGTAATTGTTGCATTTGTAGAAGCAGCATCACTTGAATCAACAATTGATGTTTCAATTGCATAAGTAGCGGTACCTGCAGTTACTTTTTCAATGATTGTATTAACATAATTTGTACCATCGCCAGCCATTTCATATTTACCAACAAAGTTGATTAAATGTCCGATTGCGATAACTTCATCACCAATCTTTGGTGCAGTTACATCTGTTGCGAGTGAAGCATAATAAACGTTTAATACATCTGTTGAAGTTGCGCTGTCAGCGATGTCTACTGTATAAGTATCATCTTTTACTGTAACTGTTTTAACAATACCTTTGACATAGTATTTAGCAGCTGAATAAACTTTTGCTGTATATGTAGAGGCTTCTAAATCTCCAATAACTGTATAAGCTTCTGCAACAGTCTTAGGTGCTTCTAATGAACCGATAGTTTCTGCTTCTGGAATTGTTGGTTTTACTGCATCTGACCATACAACTGAAGGATAAACTCTTGTATCACCAATTTTTGTATGTGTTAATTCATATGTTGTAGTAGAGTCTTTTACATATTTTTCATAATATCCTGTTGCGATTACTTGTGAACCTTCAATTGGAGTTACAACACCATCTGCGATTGAACAAGCATATAATTCGAATTCTTTTTCGCCAGTAGATGTAGAACTTAACCAAATAGTATAATTCTTATAATTAGAATCATATGAGATTGTTTTTACATAACCTTTAACAAAGAGTTGATTTGTACTAATTGTGTTATCACCTGCTGCATCACATAACATTTTTGCTTCTGCAATTGTTAATGGAGCTTCTTTTGTACCATAGTTGACTGCTTCTTTAGCATCTGACCAAATAATTGATGGAACTACAGTATCTTTAGTTTTGATTTCATAAACCATTTCACCATCAGCGCTATATCTTACTGCATAACCTGTGACTGTTACTTGATTACCAACACTTGGAGTATTGACACCAGTTGCGATAGTTGCGCCACTTACAACGAATTGTTTGCTTGTTGATCCTGCAGTTGTATCAAGGTAATATTTACCATCTTCGACTGCGACAACATAAGCTTTAACGAATAATGGTTTTGAAGAATAGCTGCTTTCTCCTGGAGTAGTGATATCAAAGTTTAATAATGCTGCAGCATCAGCGACATCAATAGGTGCATCTTTTGTACCATAATTTAATTCTGCTGTTGTATCTTTTGAAGAAGATGTTGAATTTGAAGAAGATGTTGAATCTTTATTGGTAGAAGATGGTTCTACAGAAGATGGTTCACTTGAAGAAATTCCTGCTGAAGAATTTCTGTTTCCACATGAAACGACAGTAACACTAGATAATAATAGAGTTACTGCAAGTGTGAGTAATTTGTTCATTTTCATATTTTAACTTTTCCCCCTATAAAATAATGAAATTTACAAATTAGAATATTATATATACTTCTAACTTGATTAAGTTTATTATATCAAAAATAAACCAATTGAATATAGACAAATGTAAAAAAATAGAAAATAAATTAAAAATTATCGAAATAATTTAATTGAAAGACATTTTATAGGAATATTACCATGTAATGTGGAATAGTATATTTTGAATCTATAATTCCGATATTACCATTAATTAATTTATAACTTAGGCTAGGATTATACTTATTAATAAATCTATTTAATGATTCGGTGGATGTATTACCAGCTTTTACTTCTATAGGGCGTACTTCACCATCTTTTTCAATTAAGAATTCGATTTCATTTAATGCATCAGGTTTATAATAAAATAAATTATATCCTTTTTTGATAAGACATTCACCGATAATGTTTTCATATATACCACCTTTTGCGTGTCCTTTAAGAGTGTTTGTTAAGATAGCTTTTTTTGTTTCAAATCCATACATTGCGCATAATAATCCAGTATCGTTTATATATAATTTAAATTGATCATCGTTGGAATTGCCAAGAAGAGGTAAACAAGGTTCATATACATTGTAACAAACATTAACTAAAGAAGAATCTTTTAACCATTGGATACTTCCACCATATTTTTTACTCGTTTGTCCTTTTTCGACAGTAGAGTATTGGAATTTTTTTAATTCTTTCGCTAGTTGTTTGGGAATGGCGTCATAACATTTTCTGACTTTAATTTTTTCGGCGCCTTTTGCATGTTTAGAAATATCGTTTTGATAATCCTCTAATATCTTTTCTTGGATGGATGCTACTTTATTAAAGTCATGACTTTTAATATATTCATTTACTACTTCAGGCATTCCTCCAACAACAATATATTCTCTAAACAATTCTTCAAATTTATCATTTATTTCAGTAGGTACTTTTTTCTTATTATCATAGAATTCTTTTAAATAAGGTAGAGCCTCTTTATGGCCTTCTGCCCATAAGAATTCTTCAAAATCTAATGAATGCATTGTTAAAAATGTTTCATATCCAGTAGGAATTGAAGTAGGCTCTTCAGTATTAGGATCATCATCTTCACCATATGCTAAACCTAATAAACTTCCAGAAGTGATAATATCATATGAACCATCTTCAGCAAGGAATTTTAAAGCTGTTCTTGCTTTGCCACAAGCTTGGATTTCATCTAAAAAGATCAATGTATTATTTTTGATTAAAGAGATATCTTTTATTGTTGCGCTTAATCTTTTATAAATTGTTAAAGCATCTAATGAAGAAGAAAATATTTCTTTAAATTCAGGATTCTTGATAAAATTAATTTCAATGAAACTTTGATATTCATTTTTGCCAAATTCTCTAACTAAATAAGTTTTTCCAACTTGTCTCGCTCCTTTAATCATTAAGGTACTATGAGAATGATTTTCTTTCCATTCTTTTAATTTTGAATAAGCTTTTCTTTCTAACATAAGGTATCCTCCTTAAATATTATTATAAGTTAAAAAAGATAACTTTCAACTAAAAGGAATAAAAATAGATACTCAAAACTATTAAAAAGGAATAAAAATAGATACTCAAAACAATGAAAAAGGAATAAAAATAGATATTGTAAATGTTAAAAAAGGAATAAAAATAGATACTTTCTTATAATAAGCAACTAAAAAGCCCATGGAAATTACCATGAGCTAATAAGTAAATTTAATTAAAACTATTTACCAAGTTTTTCTTTAATTGCAGCTTGTGCAGCAGCTAAACGTGCTACTGGAACTCTGAATGGAGAACATGATACATAATTAAGTCCTGCTTTATGGTAGAAGTTAATTGAGTTAGGTTCGCCACCTGTTTCACCACAAACACCAACGTGTAAGTCAGGTCTTGTTGAACGGCCAAGTTTAACTGACATTTCAACGAGTTTACCAACACCGTTTTGGTCTAATGTCTTGAATGGATCTTCTTCTAAGATCTTTGCATCATAATATGCTGGTAAGAACTTAGTTGCGTCATCTCTTGAGAAACCAAATGTCATTTGTGTTAAGTCGTTTGTACCAAATGAGAAGTATTCTGCTTCTTTTGCGATTTCATCAGAGAGTAATGCTGCTCTTGGGATTTCAATCATTGTACCAACATGATATGTCATATTGACACCTGCTTCTTTGATTAATTTATCTGCAGTTGTTGTAATGATGTTCTTAACGAATTTTAATTCTTTAACATCGATTACAAGTGGAATCATAATTTCAGGTTCAACTGCCTTACCTGTTTTATTTTGAACATTGATTGCAGCTTTGATAATTGCAGTTGTTTGCATTTCACAAATTTCTGGGTATTGGACTGCTAATCTACAACCACGGAAGCCCATCATTGGGTTGAATTCGTGTAATTCTTCACAACGTGCTTGAACTTGTTCAAGAGTTCTACCTGTTGCTTTTGCTAATTCTTCTTGATCTTCAACTCTTGTTGGTAAGAATTCATGTAGAGGTGGGTCAAGTAATCTAACGTTGACGTTCATGCCTAACATGATTTCATACATACCTTCGAAGTCTGATTGTTGTAATGGTTCAATTTCTTTTAATGCTGCAACTCTTTCTTCTTTGCTATCTGCAAGAATCATCTTTCTCATTGAGAAGATTCTATCTTTTGCGAAGAACATATGTTCTGTACGGCATAGACCAATACCTTCTGCGCCGAATGCAAGAGCTTGTTTTGCATCACGTGGAGAATCTGCATTAGTTCTAACTCTTAATTTTCTTGCTGCATCAACCCAGCCCATTAATCTACCGAAGTAGCCTTTTGATAAGTCTGGTAATTCTTTTGCAATGTCACCAACATAGACACTACCTGTAGAACCATCGATTGATAATACATCATCAACACCATATACATGGCCATCGATTGTTAATGTTTTTGCTTCTTCATCAATTAATGCTGCAGAACAACCTGTAACACAGCATTTACCCATACCACGAGCGACAACTGCTGCGTGAGAAGTCATACCACCACGCATTGTTAAGATGGCTTCTGAAGCGACCATACCAATTAAATCTTCTGGTGAAGTTTCTGCTCTTACGAGGATAACTTTTTCACCGTTTTGGTGTCTTGCTTCTGCTTCTTCAGCAGTGAAAGCTAATTTACCTGTACCAGCACCTGGACCTGCAGGTAAACCCTTTGCGATTGGAGTATGTTTATCTAAATCTGATTTAACAAAGTTAGGTAATAATAATTTATCGAATGATACTGCATCAATTCTTAAGACTGCTTCATCAGTTGAGATTAAACCTTCATCAACCATGTCACATGCCATCTTTAATGCTGCAGCTGGAGTTCTTTTACCATTACGAGTTTGTAAGAAGTATAATTTACCTTCTTCAACAGTGAATTCCATATCTTGCATATCTCTGTAATGAGCTTCCATCTTTTTGATAGTATCCATGAATTGTTGATATACATCTGGCATTCTTCTCTTCAATTCATCAATGTGTAATGGAGTACGAATACCTGCGACAACGTCTTCACCTTGTGCATTTGGTAAATATTCAGCTGAAACAACTTTTTCACCAGTTGCAGGGTCACGAGAGAAAGCAACACCAGTACCTGATGTTTCACCTTTGTTACCGAAAGCCATTGATTGAACGTTAACTGCAGTTCCCCATGAATAAGGAATTGAGTTCATCATTCTATAAACGTTAGCTCTTGGGTTATCCCATGATCTGAAAACTGCTGTAACAGCTTCAACTAATTGTACATATGGGTCTGTTGGGAAATCTTCACCAAATACTGATTTATAATAATCTTTATATTTAGCGACAAGTCCTTTTAATTCATCTGCAGTTACTTCTGTATCTAATTTATAACCTTTAGATGTTTTTAAATCATCGAGCATTTTATCCATATCTGTTCTTGGATGTCCTTTTGCGATATTTGTGAACATTAAGATAAAACGTCTATATGAGTCATAAGCGAATCTAACATTATTTGTTTCTTTTGCTAAGACTTCTACTGTTTTGTCATTTAAACCTAAGTTTAAGATTGTATCCATCATACCTGGCATTGATACTCTTGCACCAGATCTAACTGATACTAATAATGGATTTTTGTCTCCACCAAAGTTTTTACCGGATTCTTTTTCGATGACATGAATTGCATCATAGATTTGTTTGATAACGAAATCAGGTAATTTTTTTCCACTGTCGTAATATAAATTACATGCTTCTGTTGTAATTGTGAAGCCTTGTGGAATTGGTACTCCGATATAAGTCATTTCTGCTAAGCCTGCACCCTTACCGCCTAGAACTTCTTTACCCATACCATGAGCATCTTTGAAATGGAAAACATATTGTTTTTCTGTTGGCATATTAATCCTCCTAGTTTAATTATTAATAAAGAAAAAATTATTTTTAAATCAATTTTACATGCCTCATTAATAATTTATGCTACGGGTTTATTCTAACATAATAAAAAAAATATGCTAGATTTTTTTAACTTAAACTAGCAAAAAATATATCGATTTTTACGCAAAAACGATAATTTTAGAATTGTAAACTTGTATACAAGATTTTGGAAAATTTCTCTGCGATTTTATAATAGCAAAAAAATGTTCACCTGTCTATTAGGAAGTTGAAAAAATCTATTAGTATTGTTTTAATTTTTCAACTTCTTCTTTAGTTAATTCTCTATATGTACCTTCTTCAACACCATCTAAAGTTAAAAAAGCAAATGTTTCTCTATGTAGGTTGACTACTGTATAACCAAAGTGTTCAAACATTCTTTTTACTTGGTGATATTTACCTTGGTGAAGAGTTACTCTGGCATGGTATTCATCTAAATATTCAAACTTAGAAGGAAGAAGATCTTCTCCATCTAATTTTAAACCGTGTTCAAAGGTATCCTTAATATTAGGATTTAAAATTTTATCAACTTCTACATAATATACTTTATCAACGTGGTATTTTGGTGAGATTAATCGATGGGCCAATTGGCCATCAGTTGTTAAAATTAATAAACCAGTTGTATCTTTATCTAATCTTCCAACTGGGAATAAATGTAAATAAGCATATTCAGGAATTAAATCTAAAACAGTATCTTGATAAAAATCTTCAGTCGCAGAGATATAACCTTTAGGTTTATTCATTAAGAAATAATAATTTTCTTGATATTTGATTACTTCATCATCAACTTTGATAATATCGACTAATGGATCAATGCTATCATCAAATTTAATCTTGAAATTATCGTTGATAGAAACATAACCTTTTTTAACTAATTCTTTTACTTCTTTTCTAGAACCAAAACCATTGTTTGATAGAAATTTATCTAAGCGCATTTTCATAATTTGTACTCCTCAACTAGGCTATATTATACATTATTTTCGTTGATTTTATACTAATTATTAGTATAATCTTACTTGAGGAGATTTTAACTATGAAATTAATTGTTGGATTAGGTAATCCTGGAAATGAATATAAAAATACAAGACACAATATGGGTTTTTCAGTATTAGAATACATGGAAGAACATAAATTAAAAGAACCTATTGCCAAAGAAGGATATAAAGGTAAATATTTAAAAACTACTTATTTAGGTGAACAAGTTCTTTTTTTAAAACCTCAAACATATATGAATCTATCTGGTGAATCAGTTTTAGAAGTAGTTAACTTCTTTAAAATTGATATTGATGATATCTTGGTAGTCTATGATGATTTAGATTTAGAACCTGGTAGAATCAGAGTTAGAAGAAATGGTTCTTCTGGAGGACAAAAAGGTATCCAAAACATTATTGATTTATTAAAGACACAAGATATTAAAAGAATCAGAGTTGGTATTGGTAAATCAAAGGTAATTGGCATTGTCGATTATGTTTTAGGTAAACCAAGCCCAGAAGATCAAGAAAAGATTTCTCAAGCAATCAAAAAAGCAAGTGATGCAATTGATGATTTTATCGTTAATGGATTTGATCATTGTAACTCTCACTTCAATTAGGAAATATGGAAAATACAATATTTGATATTTTAAAAGATAATGAAACATTAAACCATTTAGAAAATCTAGATGGTTCTTTTGCCCTTTTTGATGCTTTATCTTGCTCTTTATTACTCGCAAGTCTATATATTAAAAAGCCTCAAAAGATTGCTTTAGTCGCGAGTAATTTATACACCGCTCAACAATTATATGAACAACTTGTTTCTTTAATCGGTGAAGAAAATACCTTGTTTTTCCCTCAAGATGAAGTTATTAGATTAGAGCAAGTTGCTTCTAGTAAAGAAATGCTTACCCAAAGACTCTATGTCATGGAAAAAGCGTTAAAGAAAGATAATTGTATCTTGATCACTCATGCTGCCAGCATGACTAGATATCTACCTAAGGAAGAATTATTCTTAGATAATATCATGAGCTTTAAAGTTGGTGATAAGATTGATATAAAAGATTTATCAAGAAAATTATCATTACAAGGTTATACTAAGGTAAATAAGATTGATGCTGGATTAGAATATGCCATCAGGGGAGATATTATTGATATATCACCTTTGAATTTGGACAATCCTATAAGAATTGATGTTTTTGATGATGAGATTGAATCAATTAGATATTTTTCTATCTCTGATCAATTATCTTTTGAAGATGTTGAACAAATTTCAATTTATCCTTCCACTGATTTATTATTGACTAAAGAAGAAATGTCTACTTTAGAAACTAAATTATATAATGCGGTAGAAGAAAGTAAGAAAAGTATTTCTTTACAAGCATATTTAGATTTAAAAAAACATATAGATCAGGAAATAGATGAGATTAAACAATCTAATTTTAGTGATAAGTTCTATAAATATTATTCATTATTAAATGAATCTAGAATTAATATCTTAGATTATTTTAAACCTGATTTTACCTTTGTTTATTCTTTAGACAAAGTTCAAGATTCATATAATATCTTAATAGATCAAGCATTTATTTATTATTCAGAACTTGCTAAAGAAGGAAAAGCTTTAACTAAATATGATTTCTTTATGGATTTAAATGAAGGGTTAAATCATAGTAAGAAAGTTATTTATTCTTATGATAATTTTTCTAAAAAAGATTTAATTCCTTTTAATATTAGAGCTTTACCAGAAGTTGCTTCTAGCATCTATAAAGCAATTGATAATATCGATAAATATATTCAAGATGGTAAGAAGGTTATTGTGTGTTTAGTCGGTGATCAATATAAAACATTTATTGAATATCTAAACGATACTGAACATCAATATGAAGAAATTAAACCATCTCAAATTCCTCAAGGAAATTTGGGTATAACTCAATTCAGCATTACTGAAGGATTTGAAATAGTTGATAAAAATATTTATTATTTATCACCTCGAGAGGTATTTTCTTATAAAGTCCATGTATCTAAATTCTTATCTCGATATAAGAAAGCAAAGATTATTAAATCTTATGAAGAATTAGAAAAAGGTGATTATGTTGTTCATGAACAATATGGTATTGGTCAATTTGATGAAATAGTTACTCTTGATACTGCCGGCATGAAAAAAGACTTCTTAAAGATTAAATATGCGGGAGAAGATGTTTTATTTGTTCCTGTGGAAAACTTTAGATTAGTAAGAAAATATGTTTCTAAAGAAGGTGCAGTCCCGAAAATTAATAAAATGGGATCTAATGAATGGAAGAAGACTAAAGAAAAGATTAAAAATAGAGTCAATGATCTAGCGACTCGTTTAATAGCTTTATACGCCGAAAGAAATGCCACTCCTGGTTTTGCATTTAAAAAAGATGATGAATTCCAAGAAGAATTTGAACGTTCCTTCCCTTATAATTTGACCGAAGATCAAATTATCGCGGTAGAAGAGATAAAAAGAGATATGGAATCACCTCATCCAATGGACCGCTTATTATGTGGAGATGTTGGTTTTGGTAAAACAGAAGTTGCTTTCCGTGCCGCTTTTAAAGCGATTCTTTCAGGTACTCAAGTAGCTTTATTATGCCCAACTACTTTACTAGCTAGACAACATTATGAAAGAGCGATTGAACGTTTTTCTTTATTTGGAGTCAATGTTTGTATGTTTTCTCGTTTTGTACCTTTAAGCGTGCAAAAGAAACAAATAGAAGATATTAAAGAAGGTAGAATCCATTTTATTATTGGTACACATCGATTATTATCCAAAGATATTGTTATTCCTAATTTAAAATTATTAATCATTGATGAAGAACAAAGATTTGGTGTTGAGCATAAAGAAAAGATCAAAGAAATATCTAAAGGTATTGATTGTTTAACTTTATCTGCCACTCCAATTCCTCGTACTTTACAAATGTCTTTATTAGGTATGAGAAGTTTATCTCAATTACAAATAGCCCCTTCTAATAGAATGCCTATTCAAACATATGTTTGTCCTTATAATGAAGTATTGATCAAAGAAGCAATTGAAAAAGAATTATCTCGTGGAGGACAAATATTCTATCTACATAATGTAACTAGCAATATTACATCTGTGGCCAATAAACTTAAAAACATGGTTAAAGGCTTAAGAGTAGATTATGTTCATGGCAAGATGGATAAAGATGATATTGAAGATGTTATGACTAGATTTTATTCTAATGAAATAGATTTACTTGTTTGTACATCGATTATTGAAACAGGCTTAGATATTTCTAATGCCAATACAATCATTATTGAAAATGCTGATCATTTTGGTCTTTCTCAACTTTATCAAATTAAAGGAAGAGTAGGAAGATCTAACCGTATCGCTTATGCATATTTACTTTATGATGATAATAAACAAATGACAGAGATTGCCAAAAAGAGATTGAAGTCATTAAAAGATTTTACTGAACTAGGATCAGGATTTAAAATCGCTCAAAGGGATTTAGCCATCCGTGGAGCTGGTGATATTTTAGGACCAGAACAAGCAGGCTTCATCGATAGCGTCGGTATTGACATGTATATCAAATTATTAAATGAGGTTATTCAAGAAAAAACTGCTTCTACAGAAGAACATCCTATCAAGAAAGTAGAAACTACTAATATTAAAATGTCTGGTTATATTCCTTCTAATTATATTAAGGAAGAAGAAAAACTTGATATTTACCAAGAAATTCAATCTTTAACTCAAATACCTCAAATAGAATTATTCAAAAATAAATTAAAAGATATCTATGGTAAAATACCTCAAGAAGTAGAAATGCTTATTAAGAAAAGAAAGATTGATATTCTTGCTTGTAATACTTTAATTGATCAATTTTATGAAGAGATGGGCAATGCGATAGTTATTCTTACTAAAGATGCTTCTTCTATTAATAAAATCGGTGTTATTTTATTTGAAAAACTTGGGGATATCGCCAAAAACATTAAAGCTACTTTTATTGATCGTCAAATTAAATTAAAATTAATGAAGAGTCCTTATTTTGTTGATGAACTTGAAAAACTATTAAAAGTAATCAATGAATTAAGCCTTGAACAAAATGTATTAATGAATTAGGAGGAATTATGCGCTTAGATAAATATTTAAAAATATCTCGTGTTATTAAAAGAAGAACAATCGCTAAAGACGTTATTGATTTAGGATTTGTTAAAATCAATGGAAGAAACGCAAAACCTTCTAGTGAGGTTAAAGAAGAAGATATTCTTGAATTGACACTTGGAGAACGTAAATTAACTATTAAAGTTAAATCTTTAAAACCATATACTAAAAAAGAAGACAGCGATGAAATGTATGAAATCATCGACGATAAGATGATTGATAATCTATAATTTGAACTATTCTTCATAATATGGTAATATATTAACACTTAAGGAGGAGTCCAATGGAAAACAAAACTAAAAACAGAATTATTTCTATTGCTTGTATGGGCATATTTGCCATTGCAATATGTGGACTGTTCTTTACAGGTTATAAGGTTATTAATTTAATGCAAGAAAATCAAAGATTAATCGCTCAAAGAGATGAAATCATTAAAGAAAAGAATGCACAAGATGAAATAATCAAAGATAAAGATTATCAAGAAGTTTATAATCGTGATCAAGAAGAAATCAAAGATGGTTCTTCTAAAATAATTACAATTAAATATTAGATTCAAAAGTGGGCTATCCCACTTTTAATTTTGCTTAAAACTATATTCGTATTAAAAACTAGGGAAAAATATGTATTAAAAAGTGGGGGAAAATGCTTATTAAAAACTGGGGGAAAATCTTGACAACTACCAAAATATAAAATAAGATTGTTTTAGGTGATGATATGTATTTAAAAAGATATATTGAAAAAGAAATTCAAGAATGTATTGAAACTTCAGGTGTAGTTGTAGTTACTGGACCTAAATTTTGTGGTAAGAGTACTACCACAACATTATTCGCTAAAAGCAAATACATTTTAGATACAAAAATGAAAATAGAACTCGCTCAATCTAATCCAGAAGCTTTATTAATTGGAGAAACACCAAGATTAATTGATGAATGGCAAAATGTACCTGATTTATGGAATTGTGCAAGAAGTGAAGTGGACAAAAGAGAAGAAAAGTTTGGACAATTTATTTTTACTGGTAGTTCAACTCCAGCCAGTATGGATGATATTTATCATTCTGGTGCTGGTAGAATTGTTACTATTCCCATGTATCCAATGACTTTATCTGAAACTAATGAATCAAAGAAAATAGTATCTTTAGATAAATTATTTAAAAAACAAGAAACTGTATTTTACACAAATGAGGACTATTCTTTATTCGATACTGCCTTTTATATTTGTCGAGGTGGCTGGCCTTTA
>CAVJGK010000017.1:0-17204 GCA_963648895.1 Lachnospiraceae bacterium
ATATATAACTATTAATGTATATACATCTATACGATTTTATAGTGAAAATAGATATAGAAATAGTCAAAATGTCCCATTAAAAATAAAAATGTTAACAAATTATAAAAAAGTGTTGCATTTTCTTTAAAGTATGCTACAATGAGAGTGTAAAGAGATAACAAGTGCTTTACGAAAGGAGATTAAATATATGAATTTTAAAAAATTGACACTTGGTGGATTATTATTCTCTTCTTTATTAACGGCTACAGCCTGCGGAGGAAATAATAATACTACCTCACAAACTAACGGAAATAGCGAAACTAACAACAACTTAACTTTAGACAAAACCTTACTAACAGATGAAGGATACCGTCGCTTAAGCAGCGAACCTACAACTGAAGACATTGATAAATGGATCGATCTTGTTATTGATAAAGGTGGAGACCTCATTACTGGTGGTATTTCTGCTTATGCAAAAACATTATGTATTAATTTATTAAAAGAATGTGGATTGGATCTTAGAGATGCAACTACAAAAACATTAGAAAAGATTCAACAACAATTAGATCAACTTGAAAACAAGTTAAATTCTTTATGTGAAAAGATTGAAAAAGATCATTCTGAAGAAGTTTTAAGCCCAGTATTAAAAGCGGTAAAAGACTGTTTATTCGATTATAAATCACCAGCGATTTATGGTATGGAATATTTAGTTAATCTTGAAAAAGATACAACTTTAACTGAAGAAGAAATTGAAAAAGAACGTGTACAATTTTATCACGATATTGTAGAAGGTTTAACAACTGGTGGATTACCAATTGCAAATAGATTAATTAATTTATGTAATTATATCTTAAAACCTAATGATGCAAGTGGTAATAATATCTTCTATTATTATTTCAAAACAATTGCATGTACTGATGTATGGTCAATTCAAAGAGTCAAGAATTTAAAGAGCTTTATGGCTTATATTGATTCTGTATTATTATTAACAACTAACGTAGCTAAATTCCAAATGTATTATTTAGCTCAAGGTAAAGGTGCTGCAGCTATTGCAACTTATGAAGGCCTTATGAATCAACTTGCTGATTCAGTTAATGCAGTTAACCAACTATTTAAAAATCAACTTGGTGCTTTAAAAGAATATGAAGATAAGGCTGCAGAAGGTCTTAATATCTTCTTAGAGACAGGTAAAGAATATTCAACTCGTTTAGCGACATTAACTTATAACCCTAATGAAACTAATAACACTGGTGATTCAAGACAAGCTTTACTTTATGACTATACTGAAAAAAGAGGAGCACAAGGCATTATTGATAAGAATGCGTTTAAATTAACTCCTGATGCAAGAACAGTTGAAGGGGTGGCCAATAGCTTCCGTGAATATGCAACTGCATATTGTGCACCAGATTATACAATTCAAGATTATTTAACATTCTGTGGATTCTATGCAAATAATGAAGAATTATATCAAAATGCTGCAGGTTTATATAAAGGTGATTTCAAAACTATCAACTGCGGTACATGGAATGATGATCATGACTATTATGCAGGATATTATGATCAAAGATGTAATTATGTCAGTAAAAAAGTCTATGAAGTAGCGACATATCATGTTTGGATAACTGAAATTGATCATGCGGATTTAAGAGTACTTGATAATAACTATTATATCTGCTTTGCTACTAAAGACAATGGTGTTGATTACTTAGATGGTAATTATACTGAAACATATATGGAAGATGCTTGCTATAAAGTTCAAGAATCATGCCCTTATAGATATTCTTACACATCAATGAATAATGGTAAATATGCATTAAAAGATAATTGGTAGAAACAATTTAAGCTTAGTAAGATTTATTCTTACTAGGCTTTTTTATACTTCTTTATGAGCAAAATAAAACAAGGAGACTTGATTACCTCCTTGTTGATTTATATATAATTACTTATTTGAAGAACCTTCAACTTGCTTTGTTTTTTCTTTTAAATCTTCAGTTAAGTCCCAGTTTTCAAAACCTTTTGTATGAGGTAACATTACATCCCATTTATTTAATTCATTAATTTTATAAGAGATATTATCACCTTTGAGTTTTAAAATATGACCCCCGTGAGAGAAATCTTTGCTTAAGAAGTGAATGTGCCATCCTGGTAAGTTCATGCCTTGGACATAGTTAGGACAATAAACACCAATTACATATCCTTCTTCTTTAAAGTCATATTCTCTTTGGTCTTTTGCGACTTTATATAAAGGTTCATAAGGTTCATCTTGTTTGAAACATGAACGAACTCTTACTTCGAATAATCCTTCCATTTTGATCATATAGAAGAAGTTTTTACTTGGAAGTGTGACTTCTAATTTTTGTTTTAATTCTTCAATATCGTTAAATGAGATATTTTCTTCTTTTACTTTTTCATCAAATTTTGTGATAGTAGCGAATGGTACTTTGATCTTATCTTCCATGACATATGTTTTACCATCGGCTCTAGAATCATAAGCTACACCATTTAAAAAGATAGCTTCACCATCTAATCCTTCATAAGTTCCAATACCAATATCACCTTTTTTTAAAAGTTCACCGACTGTTACAGAACCATAATAATCACCCATCATTAAGCTATTTAATGTGCCTACTTGTGTTAATACTTTTTTCATGTTTAATTACCTCTTTTCTTATACATGTTATTTTCATCGTATACTTTTTCAATTAATTCTGGATGTGTTTCACCAAATACTCTTTTTACATCTTCTATTTTATCACCTTGGTGTGTTTTAAAATAATAAGTCATGACACCTTTTGTGAAGAATGGAGATAAGATATTGGTAATTAGTAAGATAAATGCGAGAATAGAAACGCTATTGGCGGTTAATACACTTCCTTCAATACCACCGAATGAATATAAAGCAAACATTGCTGGAATTGATAAAGATACACCTGCTAAAGATGAAGAACCAACTGAAGCATAACCTGGTCTTTTTAAAGCAAAACGATCAACGATATATGGAATAATGATTGTAATTGCCCAGAATATTAAAGTTAAAACAACCGCGGCTAATAATACAGATGGTTGGAATGCATTAACTAAGTTAATTGTAGAACCAAATTCAAATCCTAAGAATGGGAGAATAATTGTATTTCCACCTTTAAAGATTTCTCTAATCTTTGAATCAAGGTTACCTAGAATAAATCCTAGAATGAATGGGATAAGCAATGAAAAGATTTGAACAACTTTTGTTAAAGTTTCACTGCTTGAATCTCCGCTTAGACTACCAAATGAACTAATAAATATGAATGGTAATAAAGGCATAGATAATATTAACATGACAGGGAATGCTGCTCTATCAGAATTATCTGCATATGGAGGAATAATCCCCATATATAATGCTGCATTGGCTGAAGTTACTACGCATGTAAATGTAATAAAGTCGATACCTAAGAATCCTTGAGGACCAAAGATGAAGAAATATGCTACACATATAGCATAAGCTGGAATTAATCTTGCAATTAATAACCAGAAACCTCTTTTAAATACGTCAACAAAGTCGTGAGGTTTAATCATTGTACCAGTGCAGAATAACATCAAACCAATTAAAAGCATTTGACCAGTTTTACCAAATAAATCTTTCATTGGATTGCCTAAGAATTCCCAAAGGGTTTGACCTTGGCCGGCAACTCCTGTGCCAAGACCACATTGAACAGTGATAGTGCAGATAATCGCACTTATTACTAATGGAACGAACATTGTTCCGGCAGGAATTTTATTTAGAAATGCCCAAATTCCTACGTTAAAAGGCTTTTTTTCTTTTGCCATTTTTTCTTCCTTTCAAATAACACGTATATTATAGAAAGGTTAATCTTGAATATAATGTTCCATAAACGTAAAATTAAATAAGAAAACTGTGCCAATGGCACAATGGAGAAAATATGGATATTGAAATATTAAAACAAGAAGATAAATGCTATTCATTAAAAGAATTATTAAACCTATATACTAAATATATTAAAAATCCAATGGTTGTAATTAATCATAACTATGAACTTATTTATTATACTAATTCTAATAACGTCGATGATGTTTTTAAACAAGCAACCAAGATGGGTGCTTGGTCTTTAGAATTGATCACCATTGCCAATAAGACATTTAAAAATAATGATGATAAATATGCCATTATTGATTCTATTAATAAAGAGCAAAGAAGATTATTTTATAAACTTGAACATGGGGATAACTTAGGATATTTAGTATTATTAGAAGAAAAAGATTCCAATCTTGATTCTTTAGATATGGAAATACTTGAACATCTTTCTAATTCAATTGGTAAAATCCTTTATTTGAAGAAAAATGAAAGCAATAATAAAAATATTCAAATATTTTATAAATCATTATTAAATTCTGAATATAAAACAAAAGATATCTTAAATACTAAAATTAAAGAATATAAGATCAATTTAAAATCTAGTCTTTTATTAATTTCTTTAAGCGATGCTTCTGTTCATGAAAATAACTTCTTAAAAGCTAAGTTAGAACATATTTTATCAGTTGAAACAATCTTTGCTTATGGCAATAATGCCTTAGTATTTTTTAATAATAAAGAATTACCTATAAGTGAGATTACAGACTTTTTAATTGATAATCATTTAACTGCATTATATGTTAATAAAATTTATGATTATTTTAAATTTGATACTTATTATAAGAGTTTATCTTCTTTATTAGAATTTTTAAAATCTAATAGCAAAAGTGTTTTATATTATGAACATGAATATAAGATGTATCTTCCATTATTAGGAGATAAAATATCTTTAGATGAGATCACTAATTTTATCGATACAAAGATCTTACAAATATATCAAGATGATGTTAAAGATAACACTGATAACATCGATACATTGTATTATTATTTGTCTTATGATAAAAGTTTAAATAAAACTGCTTCAAAATTATATATTCATAAAAATACAGTATCATATAGATTATTAAAAATAAGTGATATTTATGATGTAGATTTTAATGATTTAATCATGAATAAAGTTTATTTATATTCAATATTCTTAGTTAAATTCTATGATTATAAATTAAATTTAAACAAATAATCGATCGTTATCTATTAAGACCCTAATAATTAAAACCTTGATGAATTATATAAAATACTGTATAATATTTATAGACAAAATATTATCTATTTATATGTAAAACGAAATAAAATAGACAAAATATTATCTATTGAGTGAGGTACTATATGGTATTTGAAACAACAGATGAAATTATTAAAAATGTAGCGACAAGATTTAAGAAAATTAGAAAGAGTAAAAATATAACTCAACTTCAATTATCTAAAATGTCTAATGTTTCTTATGGAACTATTAAAAGATTTGAAACAACAGGAGAAATTTCTCTTAGCTCTTTGACCAAACTTTGCGTTTCTTTAGATATTGTGGAAAACATTCAAGATTTATTCACTAATGTTACTTTTTCTAATATTGATGAGGTAATTAGATATGGAAAAAATTAATGTTTATTACCACGATAAAATAGTTGGATATATTGCCAAATACGAAAGTATGTATGCTTTTGAATATGATGAAACTTGGCTAGAAACAGGATTTTCTATTTCTCCATTTACTTTACCTTTAAAAAAGGGCGTATTTATTCCAAAAAAGATGGTGCTTAACGGCTTCTTTGGCGTATTTGCTGATAGTCAACCTGATCAATGGGGAAACTTATTATTAGATAGATATTTAAAAAAACAAGGTATTGATAACTTTGATGGACTAGTTAGACTTTCTTTAATAGGTAAAAATGGAATGGGCGGATTAGAATATCAACCTAATTATGAAATGAAAGAAACCTTTGCTTTTGATTTAGATAAATATCAAAATGAAGCGAATAATATTTTAAATCATCAAAATGATCAAGATATTGATTATTTATATCATTTTGGAGGTTCATCTGGAGGAGAACAACCTAAAGCTTTAATTAATATCGATGGAGAAGATTGGATTATTAAATTCGAATCTCGTTTTGATTTTGAAAATTTTGGAGAATGTGAATACAACTACGCTTTAGCGTGTAAAGAAATAGGCATTGATATGCCTGAAGTTAAATTATTTCCATCTAAAACTAATAATGGCTATTTTGGAATAAAAAGATTTGATCGAGTTAATGGAAATAAAGTTCATATGATTACTGCCGCGGCTCTTTTAGAAGCGGATTTTAGAAACCCTTGTTTAGATTATTCTGACTTATTTAAATTAACCAATATATTAACAAATAATAATTTAATTGATATTAAAAACTTATTTTTAAGAATGTGTTTTAATGTGTTCGCACATAATTTAGATGACCATGCAAAGAATTTTTCTTTTATCTATGATGAAGAAAATAAAACTTATCGTTTATCTCCTGCTTATGATATGGTTTATAGTTCTACTTATTACAATGAACATACTACTTCTATTAATGGAAAAGGAACTAATATCTTAGATAGTGATTTAATAAGGGTTGGAAAAATTGCAGGATTAGATGAAAAATATATGAAAGAAGCTATTGATAAAATAAAAGATATCGTTAATAAAAGATTATCTAAATATTTATAATGGAGAATATTATGAAAATTGAAAATATTAAATCGGAAGACATTGCTAGGTGTGTGGAAATATATAATTATTATATTATTAATACTTGCCATACCTTAGAAGAAGAAATTGTAAGTGAAGAAACTTTCAAAAATAGAGTAGAAACTATTTCTAGTAAATACCCATATATTGTTTATAAAAATGATGATAATGTGGTTTTAGGATACGCCTATGTACACGCATTTCATGAAAGAAGTGCATTTAAAAAGAGCGTAGAATTATCTATCTATGTGGATAAAGATCATCTAAATGAACATATTGGACAAGCTTTATTTGATGAAATAATAAAACTAGTAAGAAATGAAGGATATACCAATGTAATATCAGTAATTACAGAAGAAAATAAAAAATCATTATCTTTCCATTTTAAAAATGGCTTCATATTAGAAGGTACATTACATAATATCGCTTATAAATTAAATAATGATGTATCTGTTTGTTATTTAAGAAAAAAACTTAAAATAAAAAAGCGCATGTGCGCTTATTTAATGTTTAATAATGCATTCCATGATGCAACTTCTTCTGCATCTGGAATAAAGATTTCTGGAACGTTACGGAATAATTCAAAATAATCTAATCCATAACCAACTAAGAATTCACTACCTGCGACATAACCAGCATAATCGACGGTAAAAGGCATCTTTCTATTGCCTTGTTTATCAATTAATGCGACAGTTATTAAACTCTTAGGTTGATATTTCTTCTTGAAATAATCGACTAAGAAATTCATGGAAATACCTGTGTCAACACAATCTTCAACAATGATGACGTCTCTATCTTTAATATCGATTGAGATGTCTTTTTTTAATGAGATAGTTCCGGTTGTAGATGTTCCTTCATAACTAGAAATTTGAATATAATCAACGAATAGAGGAATATCGATATGAGAAGTTAAATCTTGTAAAAATGGGATTGCGCCTTTCATAACTCCAATAAATACTGGAGGTTGTTCACTAAAGCGATATCTAGTGGAAAGTTGACTTCCAATTGTGCTACAGATTTTTAAAATATCTTCATGTGATAATAATGTTTTTCTCATATTAACCCCTTTCAAAAGTGTAGGTATATAATACCATAATTTTACAATAAAATGGGTATATTGAAATTGAAAACGTTTACAAATTTTATTTTTTAATGAAAAAAATTGCTGATTAGATTTATTTTTAATGAAAAAATTTAATTATGTTGTAAAATATCTTTCGTATAAAGGAGTCAATTATGAAAAAGTTTTTTGGAGAATTTAAAAAATTCATTTCCCGTGGCAATGTTATGGACATGGCTGTTGGTACTATCGTAGGTGCTGCATTTACTGCAATTGTTACTGCATTATCTAATGGTATTTTAAAACCAGTCATTAACATGGTCATTTATTATTGCTGTGGTGGTGACACAAGCGCATTAGAAAAAATGTATACAGTTTTAGTTAGAGTCGAAACAACTGATGCTGAAACAGGGGCTAAAGTATTAGACTTAACAAATTCTATTTACATCGACTGGGGTGCATTCATCTCTGCAATTATTAACTTCTTATTAGTTGCATTTGTCTTATTCTTAATTGTTAGAGCATTCAACAATGTCAAAGAAGCTTCTGATAGAGCTAAAGATACATATGAAAGAGCTATTGTAAAACAAGAAAAAGGTATTAAATTAACTAAGAAAGAAGAGGCCGCAATCATCGCTCATGACGAAGCTGAAGCAAAAGCTGCTGCAGAAAAAGCTGAAGCTGATAGACTTGCTGCTGAAGAAGCAAATAAGTTATCAACAACAGATGCTTTATTAACAGAAATCAAAGAATTATTAGCAAAGAAATAGTTTTGATTCTTAACCACGGATATCCGTGGTTTTTTGTTGGTCAAAGGCAACAAAAAAAATCGCCTTTCAGCGATTTTTGTTTGAAAATTATTATTCAGCTTCAATAGCTTGTACTGGGCAAGAAGCAGCTGCTTCTTCAATACTTGCTTCGTTAGCAGCAGTGACTGCACCTGTTGCTTCTGCTAAACCATCATCACCGATTACGAATACGTCACCAGCGATACCTGTACAGCAACCACAGCCAACGCAAACATCTTTATTTACTTTTACTTTTGTCATGTTATTGACCTCCTAATTACTTTCACATTATAACAAATAAAAATCAAAATGCAATCGCTTAACTTAAATATCAAAAATGTTAGTTTTGACTAATTTATGAGTTAAAAATAACTAACTTTCATATATCCATATTTATAGAAAAAAATGCATTGATGGTATTTCTTGTTTGTATACTTATTAAACACTTAAAAGTATACTTTTAATTTTTAAAATATTTTGTTATACTTTATAAGTGGCAAAAGGAGTTTTTTATGGACAAGAAAACAAGAGTTGAAAAATATAAAAAATTACGTGAAGAAATTGACGATATGGATACTTATAAGTTTGATTCACCTTTTCAAGTTGATGAAGAAAAAGATGATGTAGGTATGTCTAATGAAGAACTTCAACAACAACATGTTAAGAAGAATACTTTATCTATTTCAATTGATCAAATTGTTAAAGCTCATGATGAATATACAACCATGATTTCAAAAGATGAATTGAAAAAACAAGAAAAAGATGCACACAAAATGCAAAATAAAAAGTTATTAATTACTATTGGCATTATCGCAGGAGTTATTGTCCTACTTGCGATTATTGTTGTATTAATTGTACTTTTGTTTAATAAATAATTTAGGAGAGATTTTACTATGATGATTAGCGTAGCAATTGATGGACCAAGTGCGGCTGGTAAATCCACCGTCGCAAAAAGAGTCGCCAAAGAATTAGGCTTTGTATATGTAGATACAGGAGCGATGTATAGATGCGTTACTTTATATGCATTAAAGAAAAAAGTTGATTGTAAAGATGTTGATGCAGTTATTAAACTTTTACCTCATATCAAAATTGATTTATGTATTGATGGTAAGGTTTTATTAAACGGTCAAGATGTTACATTAGATATTAGATCACAAGCAGTTGTTAATAATGTTTCTTATGTCGCAGCGAACAAAGGAGTTAGATTATTCTTAGTCGAACTTCAAAGAAATATGGCAAAAGATGTTTCTGTTGTCATGGATGGAAGAGACATTGGTACATATGTTTTACCAGATGCAAATGTTAAGATTTTCCAAATCGCTGATGTTCATGAAAGAGCAAAAAGAAGACATGCAGAAAACTTAGGTAAAGGCATGGAATGCACATTAGAAGAAGTGGAAAAAGATTTAGAAAGAAGAGATTATATCGATTCTCATCGTGAATTCGCTCCATTAACTAAAGCAAAAGATGCAGTTGAAGTTGATACTTCATTATTAAATATTGATGAATCAGTTGATAAGATTATTTCAATTATTAAAGAAAAGGTAGGTATTCCAAATGAGTAGAGGTGTAGTTGCAATTGTTGGTTCACCAAACGTTGGTAAATCTACTTTATTCAATCGTATTGTTGGTGAAAGATATTCTATAGTTGATGATGAAGCAGGAATTACAAGAGATAGAATCTATGCAAAAGCTACTTGGTTAACACAAGAATTTACTTTAATTGATACAGGTGGTATTGAAATTGAAAAAGCACCATTCCAAGTACAAATTAGAGCCCAAGTAGAAATCGCGATTGAAGAAGCAGATGTTATTGTCTATGTTGCAGATGGTAACAAAGGCTTATCAGGTGATGATAAATTTGCATGTAAAATGCTTTATAAATCAAATAAACCAGTCATTCTTGCTGTTAATAAAATTGATGATATTGAAAAGATTTACAATATCAATGAATTCTATGCTTTAGGTATTGGTGATCCTATCGCTATTTCATCTTCCCATGGTATTGGTGTTGGTGATTTATTAGATAAAATTATTTCTTTACTTCCAGAAAAGAAGATTAATACATATGAAAATGCGATTAGATTCTCATTAATTGGTCGACCAAATGTTGGTAAATCAAGTTTAACTAATGCGATTTTAGGCCATGAAAGAGTTATTGTTTCTAATATCGAAGGAACAACAAGAGATTCAATCGATACTCCATTTGTTAAAGATGATCAACAATATGTTGTTATCGATACAGCTGGATTAAAAAAACGTGGCAAAATTTATGAAGCAGTTGATAAATATGCAGCATTAAGAGCCCTCGCGGCAATTGATAGAAGTGATGTAGTATTGCTTTTAATTGACGCAAAAGAAGGCATTCAACAACAAGATAAACACGTTGTTGGTTATGCAATGGAAGCAAATAAAGCGATTGTTATTGTTGTTAATAAATGGGATTTAGTTGAACATAATCAAGATTCAATGTCTGAATTTACTAAGAATATTAGAAAAGAATTTAAGTTCTTAGATTATGCACCAGTTGTCTTTATTTCTGCAAAAGATCGTTCAAGAATTAATACAATTTTCCCAGAAATTATTCAAGCATATACTTCTTACAATACCCGTGTTGGTACATCAGTATTAAACGATATTATTCAAGATGCTCAAATTGTTAATCCAACCCCTATTTTCAATGGTGGTAGATTAAAAATCTATTTTGCAAACCAAGTATCTGTATGTCCTCCAACATTTATCTTATTTGTCAATAATCCAGATTATATGCATTTCTCATATCAAAGATATATTGAAAATAGATTAAGAGAAAGCTTTGAATTTAAAGGCTCTCCATTAAAAATATTAGTTAGAGAAAGAAAGTAAACCACGCTAAAATGTGGTTTTTCTTTTACCTTTTTAAAATGTAAGGGTTTTCATAAAGTAAAATACTTGCTAAGTTATATTAATAACTTATAGAATTAAAACACTTAGGTCTATTATATTTATATAATAGGGGAGGAGAATTAATGAAAAATAAATTTTTATTGCTTTCATTAGTTACCTTATCAAGTTTATTTGTAGGTTGTAATGGTACTAGTAGTTCAATGAACTCATCAAGTAGTGATTCTACATCTAGTGCATCATCACAATCAGTAAAAAGTGCTTCCAGCAGCGTGAACATGAAGCAACATTTGATTAATAATTTAAAAAAATTACATGATCAAAGCGAAAAAAACTACACACTTAAATACGATCCAGGTACTAATGATAAAGCGGACGTCGTTTATTGCACAAAAAATGCAATATATCGAGATGCAAACAATGAAGTTGATATCATTGGTTATGCAGAAGATGAAACAGGTGTTTTTAGTTTTAAAAAAGTAAATGGTGTTTTGTACAAAGGTGGTTATCTAACAGATGACTCTGAGAGTTATGTAAAAGACTTATATAGTTTTAAAGTTAGTTTAGGTGCTTATCAAGATAAGGTCGCTCCCGTATTTGATTCTTTAGATGTTGATAAATATTCTCAAGATGGAGTTTTAACTTCATTTGGTGGAAGAACAATGATTGAAGCAGAAAACAATGATCTATTCTATTTCGTATTATGTTTAGGATGGGATCAAACATTTAACAAAACTAGCACATATGCATTTGTAACTGCAACAGAAGATACAATATCTTATGAAGTTCGTGGTGGAGCTGGTGTTGTTCTTACAGTTACAATTTATGACATTGGCTCAACAACAATTGAAGGCAGTGAAAAATTATTCACAAAATAATAAATAAAAAGAAAGAGGAAAAGAAAAAATGAAAAAGAAAAACTTATTAATTGCAGTTGCTACTTTAGCTCTTGCAATCCCAACATTAGCTTCTTGTAACAATACTTCAAGCGAAACAGAATCTTCAACTATTGGTAGTATTATTGAAAAATTACGTAATGGTTTCTCTCTAGATGGAACTATGGATGAAGTTGCTCATATTTTAACTGGTATTAATGGAACAGAAACAGGTGCAACAGAAAATACATCTTATAGCGTTCATTATGCATTTGAAAAAGCTGAAGATCGTCCAAGTGCAGAACGTAATATTTATAACTCAACTTCAACTGTCGCAAATGACGTATGTATTGAAGGTGATGATGGCTATGTTTATTATGCAGATATCAATTACAAAAATGAAATTGAATATTTCCAAGCTACATCTTCATCTCAACCAATTAACTATGGTTTATTATTAGATAACCCATTCAATTACATTTTACCAAGCGATTTCACATTAGTATCAGGTAATACTTATTCTTTAGATGCAAAGAAAGCAAGCTTCTTCACATATCGTATTTTAGGTGTTGCAGATACAATTTATGACGGTGTTATTTCTTCATTTGAATTAACTATTGATGGCGATAACCTCAATGTTAAAATTGTTCCAAATACATTAAAGAATCAATATTATACAGATTCATCATATAATAACGTTTATTATAACTTAACATCTGAAACAAACTTAGTCTTATCTAATTTAGGTAGTGCAAAAGTTAATTTACCACAAATAAAAGAACATAAATCTGAACATGATAGATTAGCAACTGCTTTAGCAAAAATTGATGACAACTACACAATTGATTTAACATATACTGGAATTTCAGTTGGTTATTCAGGAAGTAAAGACGAAGCAGAATTACATCACAAATTTTATTACACATCTGAAGGTTCATTTATTAAATTTGGTGAAGGTTCAGAAATTGATGAAAAGAGTGATGTATTAATCAAATATGATACAGATGCTGATTCAATTATTCCTTATGGCTACAATGCTGCAACAGATACTTGGACACAATCTAAAGGTATGTCATATTTCTACAATATGGTTGGTGCTTCAAAGAGCTTAATTAAACCACTTGTTAAAGAATGTGCAGCTGAATTATTTACATATGATGCAGATTTAAATGCTTATGTAATCTGTGATGAATTAAAAACAGTTATTGGTGTTGATTGCTTTGTTCCACCAATTGATGCAGAAGCAGACTACTTAGATGGTTATGGTACTTCATGTATCATCTACATGGATGGTGACAGTGATAATATCGATAGAATTGTTGTTACAGACTACTTTGATAATACATTTAACCAACGCCAAGAATCTTATTCAATGAAGATTTCTAATGTTGGTAGCACAACTCTTCCATATTCTTTCGGTGATTAATTATGAAGAAGTTATTAGTTTCTTTATTAACAATCGCTTCAATATTTTCTTTATCCGCATGTAATAATTCAGGTGCTTCAGATTCTAGTTCTTCTTCCACATCACAAAGCACTTCAAGTAGAACAGTAGGTCCTGTTACTTCTTCTAGTACCAAAACATCTACTACATCTAAAGTAACTAACAATGCTCATTTTGAAACAAGCCAAAATGAAGATGGAACTCTTACTATCACTAGATATACCTATGATGATAATACTGAACCTGCTACGTGCAAGATACCTTCTTCTATTAATGGTAAAACAGTAACTGCTATTGGTGAAAGATGCTTCTTCTATGCAAGTGGAATTACAAGCGTTGAAATACCTGCTACAATTACATCGATTGATGAAAAAGCATTTGGTGAATGTATTACTTTAAGTAATATCGTAGTAGAAGATGGTAATAAGAACTTCGCAGTTGAAGGAGGAGTCTTATACAATAAAGAAAAGACTACTTTAATTTATTGCCCTGCTTTATTAAATAAAGACATTACAATGCCATCGACTGTTACATCCATTGGAGGATATTCTTTCTATGGATCTAGATTAAGATCACATAAAATTACTTGGAGTGATAAAGTTACAACTATTGGAGATTTTGCTTTCTATAAATCAGATATTGCAACAATTACTCTTCCAGATAGTGTTACTTCATGTGGAGAACAAGCATTCGCTTATTCTTATGTTACTTCATTACATTTATCATCTTCTTTAAATAAAATTGGTTCATTATGTCTTACATTCTTACAATATTTAAAAGAATTGACAGTTCCAGGATCATTAAAAGTGATTGAAACTCAAACAATTTCTAACAATGTTAGACTTGAAAAATTAGTTCTTGAAGAAGGTGTTGAAGAACTTGAAAAATCCGCACTTGAATATAATAAAGTTATGAAAAATGTTACTTTCCCATCAACATTAAAAAAGATTGGTAAATATGCTTGTTCATACTTTGGTTATGTGGAAAACTTAGTTATTCCAGAAGGTGTTGAAGAAATCGCTGATGAAGCATTTATCTATGGTGAAAATCTTGCAACAGTATCTTTACCTGCTTCATTAAAACAATTAGGTGAAGGCGCATTTGCGTATAGCCAAAAATTATATCAAATTACATTAAATGCTGAATCTACTTCATTTACTTTAGATGATGGTGTTTTATATACAAAAGATAAAACAAGATTACTTTGTTATCCTAGTAGATTAGCTAAAGATGCAACCAAAACTTCTTATTCTGTAAGCGAAGGTACAACTCAAATTGATGCAACAGCGTTTGCTTATTCAACATATTTAAAAACATTATCATTACCTTCAACAATTAATAGAATTGGTTATTCTTGCTTATATGAATCAAGTATTAGAACTTTGAATATTGATATGAGCGAAGAAGAATGGGATAAAGTTACTAAAACACAAGAAACTACTACATCATCTGATGGTAGCGTATCTGTTTATTCAGAATGGAATACAAATTTTTCTGGAACAATTAATTACAAAGCTGATTAATAATTTAAACATTAAGACTCGTTTTGATCCTTATGGATTGGATGAGTCTTTTTTGATGCTTATTAATTTAAATTTTAGGGAAACCTGCGCATTTTGACTTAAAAGATTTTAGGGAAACCTGCACATTTTCACATTTTAAATTTTAGGGAAACCCGCACATTTTATTGTTTTTTGGAATTTATAGTTATAAAATGAAATTGTGAAGGAAGTGATAAGATGATTTTTAAAAGAAAAATATATGATCAACTTTTAAATTGGAAAAATAAATCTAATGGGAAAAGTGCCTTACTAATTGAAGGTGCTAGACGTATTGGTAAATCTACCATATGTGAAGAATTTGCAAAAAATGAATATAAGTCTTACATATTAATTAACTTTGCTGACACAAAAGAATCTTTCACAAAAGATATGAAAAGTATTTTTGAAGATACATCTTCTTACAATGAATTCTTTCAATCACTTCAATTGTTAACAGGTATTAAATTATATGAAAGAGAATCAGTAATCATATTTGATGAAGTACAAAAGTATGTAAAAGCTAGAGAAATGATTAAGTTCTTAGTTAAAGATGGAAGATATGATTATATTGAAACTGGATCTTTGATTTCTTTAAAAAAGAATTCTAGAAAAATAGTTGTTCCAAGTGAAGAAATCAAAATAGAAATGCATCCAATGAATTTTGAAGAATTTTTAATCGCTCTTAATGAGAATGAATTATTGAATTATATAAAAGAATCTTATAATTCATCTAAAGCTTTAAGCGAAGTAATTCATAAAAAAGCAATGAAACTTTTTAGAACTTATATGGCTGTTGGAGGAATGCCTCAAGCTGTTTTAGAATATATTGAGACTAACGATTTTGAAAAAGTTGATATCGTAAAAAAGAATATTATTTCTTTATATAGAGAAGATTTAAATAAGATCTCAAGAAAAACTTCATCAATTACTCCTTTAATAATATATGACAAGATTCAAAGCATGTTTTCAAATCATACTTTTGAACTTGATACATCTTCATTTTCAAAAAATACAAAATTATATACCTGCTTAAACAATGTTGAAGAACTTGAATCAAGCAAGGTTGTAAATGTTGCATACGAGATTAAAAATATCGATGCTACATTAACTACAGGATTTGATTTATCTAATGTTAAAATATATTCTGCGGATACTGGCTTATTAATTAGTAAAATGTTCTATGATAAGAAGTATTTAGAAAACTCTTTATATAAATCTATAATTTTGGATAAGATATCTGTTGATCAAGGATTCTTATTTGAAAACATTGTCGCGCAAGAATTAAAATCAAAAGATTACACACTTAAATATAATAGTTTTTATAAGGAAAACTCTAATAAGAAATATTCAATTGATTTCTTCTTAGAAGAGAATAATAAAATCATTCCTATTGAGGTTAAATCTTCTAATTATAAATCACATTCTAGTATTGATGAATTTGTTAAAAAATATCATCAATATGTTAGTAAGAAAATTATTATTTATTCTAAAAATTTTAAAATTGAAGATGGAATAATATATTTGCCAGTATATATGGTTATGTGTTTGTAATTACAACTAAATATGATTTTGAATTAAGCCTAAATGATTTAATATCATCTAGGCTTTTTAAGTGTTAAAAAATCTTTAAGATAAATAATTTAAAAATTTTACCATTAATTTACTAATGGATAGTAATATATTGATAAATTGTCTAACGGGGTTAGATATTTTGGAGGAATTTATGGATTTGGAAATAAAAATGTTATTTGATGAAGCGATAAAACTTAATCCATTAAGGACGATTAATAACTGTGATTTAGGTTATTTTTGTATTAATAATATTATTGATTATTTATCTTGTCATGATAATGTTACTTCTGGTGAACTTGCGACTTTTTTAAAAGTTTCCACCGCGAGGATTGCTAATATTATAAATACGATGGAAAATAATCACTTAGTTATTAGATGCAAAGACGCTAAAGATAAAAGAAAAGTAATAGTGAAATTAAGTGAAGAAGGTAAACAAACATATCTAGAA
>CAVJGK010000018.1:0-16860 GCA_963648895.1 Lachnospiraceae bacterium
AATTATAAATATAAATAATGTTTTATAATGAAAAATAACGTTTTTTGTTGATTTATTATGAAAGCGCTTTTACAATGATAATAGAGGTGATACCTGATGCTTAGAAATTTAAGATTAGAAATGATTTTAAAACTAGTAGATGAAAAAGAATATGTCTCATTACATGAATTAATGAAAAAGACATCTTCAAGTGAATCAACTATTAGAGGTGATTTAGTTTATCTTGAAAAAGAAGGAAAGATAATTAGACTTCATGGAGGAGCTAAATCAATAAAAGAACATAATTCTAGTTTAAAAGAATTAAATATGAATCAAAAAGCTTCATTAAATGTTGAACAAAAGAATTTAATCGCTAAGTATGCAGCTAATTTAATAAAAGATAAAACATTAGTTTATATTGATGCAGGTACTACTACTTCTTGTCTATGTGATTATATAACTTCTAAAGATAATATCATTGTTACTAACTCAATGACAATCGCTCAAAAGTTAACTAAAAAGAATTATAAAGTCTATGTAACAGGTGGAGAATTAAAATTATCCACCGATGCATTTGTTGGAACTTTCCCAATAGAAACAATTAAAAGATTTACATTTGATATAGGGTTCTTTGGAGCTAATGCTATTTCTTTAAATCAAGGTTATACAACTCCAGATTATGAAGAAGCGATTGTTAAAAAGACGGCATTGGAAAGAAGTAATAAAGCATATGTTCTTGCTGATACTTCTAAACTAGGTTTTGAACAAGGTGTTAAATTTGCATCCTTTGAAGAAGCAATATTAATTACAAATAAAATAACAAACACTGATTATAAAAAAGAAAATGTATTGGAGGTGAATAAATAAAATGATATATACAGTTACATTTTCTCCCGCGTTAGACTACATAGTTGATTTAGATAAGTTAGACGTCGGGGCAATCAACAGAACTAAAAAAGAAACAATGCTCCCAGGTGGCAAAGGAATCAATGTTTCATTAGTTCTATCCAATTTAAAAACTAAATCAGTTGCAATGGGATTTGTTGGAGGATTCATTGGTAAATATATTGAAGATGAAATGAAGTCTCATAACATTGAAAGTGATTTTGTTCATTTAAATGGAAACACAAGAATCAACGTTAAAATTAAAGGAATGGTTGAAACAGCGATTAATGGTCAAGGCCCTAAAGTTGAAGATAAAGACATTGAAACATTAATTGAAAAATTAACCAAGTTAACTTCGGAAGATGTATTAGTTATTTCTGGAGCTATTCCAAATACCTTACCAAGTAATACTTATGAAAGAATTCTAGAAAGAATTAAAGATCAACATGTTCAACTAATTGTTGATACTACCAAAGATACATTATTAAAAACATTGCCTTACCACCCAGTACTTGTCAAACCTAATAAGGAAGAATTAGAAGAATTATTTAATGTAAAAATTAATAATGATGAAGAATTAGTGGAAAACGCTAAAAAGTTAATTAGTTTAGGGGCACAAAACGTCATTGTCTCATTAGGTGGAGATGGAGCATTATTAGTTCAAGTCAATGGAGAATATAAAATTACAAGATCTCCAAAAGGAAAAGTTATTAACACCGTAGGAGCAGGTGATTCATTAGTTGCAGGATTTATTGATGAATACTATCGAAGCGGTGATATTGTCAAAGCATTCAAAAGAGGAATTGCATGCGGTAGTGCATCAGCTTTTTCAGAAAATTTAGCCACATTAGAAAAAGTTGAAGAATTAGAAAAATTGATAAAATAAGGAGGAAGGTATGAAAATTACAGATTTATTATCAAGTGAAACTCTTGATATTAATGCCAGCGCATCCAATAAACATGACGTTATTGAAAAAGCTGTAGCATTAATCTCAAAAAGTGGCGTTATTAAAGACGTAGAAACTTACAAACAAGGTGTTTATCACCGTGAAGAAGAATCAACCACTGGTATTGGAGAAGGAATTGCAATCCCTCATTGCAAATCTGACTTTGTTTCTAAACCCGCATTGGCGGCAATGGTCTTAAAAGATGGTGTTGATTATGACTCATTAGATGGCGAAAAAGTTAATTTATTATTCTTAATCGCCGCACCTAATAGTGAAGATAATATCCATCTTGAAGTATTGGCTAGATTATCTAATTTATTAATGGATGAAGATTTTAAAAATAATTTAGTAAATGCTACAAGCAAAGAAGAATTCTTAAAAGTTATCGATGATGCTGAAAAAGAAAGAATTCAAGAAGAACAAGCTGCAACTCCTAGTGTTGAATATCCTGAAATCTTAGGTGTTACCGGTTGTCCAAATGGTATCGCTCATACATATATGGCAGAAGAAGCTATTAAAAAAGCTGCTGAAGAATTAGGCTATACTTGTAAAGTTGAAACTAATGGTTCAGGTGGTGTTAAAAATCTTCTAACAGATGAAGAAATTGAACATGCCAAAGGTATTGTAGTCGCGGCAGACGTAAGCGTCGATATGAATCGTTTTGATGGAAAACATGTTGTGATTTCAACTGTTAGTAAAGGTATCCATGAACCTAAAGATTTAATTACTAAAGCTGTTAACAACCAAGCACCTGTATATCACGCAAATTCAAAAGAAACAAAGAAAGCTGAAAAGACTGATGGTTCAGTATGGCATAATTTCTATAAACACTTAATGAGTGGTGTTTCTCATATGTTACCATTTGTTATCGGTGGTGGTATCTTAATTGCCTTAGCATTTATGATTGATACTTTCGCTGGTGTTCCTACTGATGGTACTTTTGGTACAGGTACTCCAGTATCATGGTTCTTAAAAACAACTGGTAATGTCGCATTTAACTTCATGCTCCCAGTACTTGCAGCATTTATCGCTTATTCAATCGCGGGAAGACCTGGTTTAGCTATTGGCTTTGTCGGTGGATCACTTGCAACTATTTCAAGTTATTCCATCCAATTTAAAATAACTGGTCAAGATACAGGTTCAACTGCAGGTTTCTTAGGTGCAGTCGCAGCAGGTTTCATCGCTGGTTATATTATTAAGTTATTAGAAAAGTGTACAGAAAAAATGCCAAAGTCACTCGATGGCATTAAACCTATGTTAATTTACCCAGTATTTGGTGTTGCATTAATTGGTTTAGTAATGTTTGTTCTTAACACTCCATTTACATATATCAACATTGGTATTTCTAACGCATTAAACTGGTTAGGTCAAAACAATTTAACAATTTTACTTGGTGCATTACTTGCAGGTATGATGGCTATTGATATGGGTGGTCCTATTAATAAAGCTGCATATGTATTCGGTACTGCAATGTTAACTGCAGCAGCTTCATCAACTGATGCTGCATATCAAACTTATTGTTATGAAATGATGGCGGCAGTTATGATTGGTGGTATGGTTCCTCCACTCGGTATTGCATTATCTGCAACATTATTCCCACAAAAATGGACAAAAGATGAAAGAAAAGAAGCAATGGTTAACTATGTTATGGGTGCTGGCTTTATTACAGAAGGTGCGATTCCATACGCAGCAAAAGATCCATTAAGAGTTATTTCTTCATCAGTTGTTGGCGCAGTAGTTGCTGGTTTATTATCTGTAGTATTTGGATGTACATTAATGGCTCCTCATGGTGGAATCTTTGTATTCGCAGTTGTTGGAAGATGGTATTTCTACTTACTTTCATTAGCTATTGGTACTGTTATTACAGCATTTATGTTAAGTTTATTAAAGAAAGATGTCGAAAACCCAGAACTTGGTAAGTTCAAAGGTATTAGAATCGGAAAGAGAAAATAAAAAATATGAAATCATTTACATACGTTATTAAAGATAAAGAAGGAATTCATGCACGTCCTGCAGGTATTGTAGTTGCAGAAGCAAAGAAATATACTTCAACAATTTCTATTACAAATAAAGGTAAAAAAGCAGATTTAAAGAGAATCTTTGGTGTAATGGGATTATGTGTTAAATCAAACGAAGAAGTTTTAATTGAAGTAGAAGGTGCAGATGAAGAAGCTGCTGCTAAAGCATTAAAAGACGTCTTTGAAGCTAATTTATAATTATGAAAGAATATTCATCTAAACGTATCTTTGATGGATACGCACTTGGAAAACTTGTCGTTTACCAAGATATTAAAACTGAAGTTAAAAATGAATTCTTAGGTGAAGAAAAAGAATTTGCAAGATTTGTTGAAGCACGTTCTAAAGCAATCTTATCTTTTGAAAAACTATATCAAGATACATTAATTCGTTTAGGTGAGGAAGAAGCACAACTCTTCCTTACCCACAAATTAATGGCGGAAGATTTAGATTTTGAAGATATGGTTAAAGAAGGCATTGCTTCTTCTTTAACGGCAGAACAAGCTATTAAAGAAGCAAGTAAACAACTTTCTAGCATGTTTGAAGCAATGGATGATTCTTACATGAAAGAAAGAGCAAGGGATGTCATTGAAGTTGGAAATAAGATCATTGATGTTTTAACTAAAAAAGAAGATTTAACATTGTTGAAAGAACCTTCTATTGTTATTTGTGATGATTTACCTTCTTCTGAATTAATGAAGTTTGATAAGAACCTTCTTATTGGATTAGTATTGGTCAAAGGTAGCATTAATTCTCACGTTTCCATTCTTACTAGAATGCTAGAAATTCCTTCTATTTGCGCAATTGATGATTTTAACGTTGATGCTTCATTAAATGGCAAATTCGCGATTATTGATGGCTTAAAAGGCAAATTAATCATTGATCCAACAAGTAAAGATATTACAAAATATTCTAAGATTAAAGAATCTTACTTAAATGATATAAAAGAACTTTCATTACTTAGAGGCAAAGAAACAAAAACTGCCGATGGAAAGAAATTAAAAATTTATTCCAATATCGCTTCAAGTTATGAAGTCGATAACGTCATTAAAAATGATGGTGAAGGTATTGGCTTATTTAGATCTGAATTTATTTATTTAGATAGCAAAACTTATCCAACTGAAGAAGAACAATTTGTTCATTATAAAAAAGTTGTTGAAGCAATGAAGGGTAAAGAAGTCATCATTAGAACATTAGATATTGGCGCGGATAAAAAGGTTGATTATTTTAACCTTCCTGCAGAAGAAAACCCTGCTTTAGGCTATCGTTCAATTAGAATTTGTAAAGATCGTCCAGCCATGTTCTTAGATCAATTAACTGCTTTATATCGTGCATCTGCTTATGGTAATTTAGCGATTATGATCCCAATGATCATTTCATTAAGCGAAGTAGAATTTGTTAAAGAAATGTGTGCTTTAGCGAAAAATAATCTTACTTCTAGAGGAGAAAAATTTAATCCTGATATGAAAATTGGTATCATGATTGAAACTCCAGCTGCAGCGATTATGTCAGATGTTCTTGCTCAACATGTTGACTTTTTCTCAATTGGAACAAATGATTTATCTCAATATACTTTAGCGATTGATCGCGTTAATCCATTATTAGATAAAACATTTAATCCTCATCATAAAGCAATTTTAAGACTTATTAAAATGACTGTTGAAAATGGCCATAAATACAATATTCCTGTTGGAATATGCGGAGAACTTGCTCGTGATGAAAAACTAGTTCCATTCTTTGTCTCTTTAGGAATTGATGAATTATCAGTTTCTCCTTCTTATGTTTTAAAACTAAGAAAACAAATTTCAAGCATTGATACTACCACAGTCGATGTTGACTCATTTGTTAATTCAACTAGATAATATATTTAATTAATGCTAAACTTAATTCATCATTGAGGTGAATTATGAAAGTAGGAATTGATTTAACTAGAATATCTAGATTTGAAAACAAAAAAGAGAATTTTATAAATCGTATACTAACAAAAGTAGAGTTAGAAGAATTTTCTAAATTACAAGATGATTCTAAGTCTACTTTTTTGGCTGTTCGTTGGGCTTGCAAAGAAGCTATTTTTAAAGCGACACAAGATCAAAATTACCTTTCTTATTCCATTTTAAAATATCCTACAGGTGAACCTTATGTGGTAAATCATCCTGAAATGAACATCTCCATTTCTCATGAAGGAGATTATGTAACTGCCATTGTAATAGTTCAAAATTAGAAAAAGGTTCTTAAAATCGTTATTGATTTTCCTAAAATTATCGATAAAAATATATAATTATATTTATTTACTAGTTATTAACTGACGAAAAATTAAAAAATATTGATTAAGAACTTTTTAAATGTTATGATTTACAATGTGTATAAGATTAATTATGTATTTTAATCTATTATGAAAGGATATTTATGAACGAAGTAGAAGTAAAACAAAAATTAAAAGATTTCATTTGTGAAAACTTAGGAGTTGAACCAAGCGTATTAAATTTTGATACTCCATTATTTGAAGGTACTTCAATTGGCTTAGATTCAATCGACTCAATTGAAATTATCTCATTTATTGATGATGAATTTGGTTTATCAATGACTGGTGTTGCTAGAGAACACTTTAGAAGCATTGATACTCTTGCAGCATATATTATCGCAAATAAGTAGTTTTTAGGTAGTTGCAAGTATATCTTGCAACTATTTTTTTGACTTTTAGAAAAACATACTAAATCTATGATTTAGAGAAGAATAAATTATGAAAAATGAAGGAGAAATTTATGACAGAAAATAATTTACGTTGCGTAGTTACTGGTTTAGGTTTAATTAGCGCAATTGGTAGTAGCGTTGAAGAATGTTGGTCAAACGCTTTAAAATCAGTATCAGGTATTGCTACTACAACTAGTGTTGATACAAAAGATTGCTATGCATCTTTAGCAGCTGAAGTAAAAGACAATCTTAGCGATGTCGAATCAAAAGAATACATGGATAGAGTTTCTAAATTATGTATTAAAGCTACAAAAGAAGCTATGGCAGATGCAGGATTAGTCGATTTTAAAGACGATCCAAGAGTCAGTGTTATTATTGGTTCTTGTGTTGGTGGTGTTGTTTCAATTGAACATTATTATCAACATGGCAAAGATAAAAAAGATATCAAACAAATGCCTATTAGCGCAATTGCATCACAAGTTGCTGGCTATGTCCATGCAGGTGGTGTAGTTACAAACATCGCTAATGCTTGTGCAGCTGGTACAATTTCTATTTCCTATGCTTGTGATTTAATTAGAGCAGGTAAAGCAGATATTGTTATCGCTGGTGGTGCTGATGCATTCGCAAGTGTTCCTTATTCTGGCTTCTTAGCTTTACATGCATTAGATTCAAATCCATGCTCACCATTCAACCACTGCAAAGGTATTACTCTTGGTGAAGGTTCAGGTATCGTTGTTGTTGAATCTTATGAACATGCTTTAAAAAGAAAAGCAAAAATGTATTGTGAAGTTTTAGGCTCAGGTGTTTCTAGTGACGCTCACCACATTACAGCTCCAAGAGAAGATGGCGAAGGACAAATGAACGCTATCCGTTGGGCAATGAAAACTTCTGGTGTTAAAGCTAATGAAATTGGCTACATCAACGCTCATGGTACAGGTACAGCTAAAAATGATAATGCTGAATTCTTATCATTACATACAATCTTTGATCCAGAAACTGATGATTTAAGTGTTTCATCTACAAAAGCTATGGTTGGCCATTGCTTAGGTGCAGCAGGTGCTATTGAAGCTGTTTTCTCAATCAAAGCATTAACAACAAATACAGTTCCAGCAACATTAGGTTACAGCGACGAAGATTTAGTCACATTAAAAGAAAAAGCAGGTAAGATTGACTTTGTTCCAAATAAAGCACATGAAAAGAAATTAGAAAATGTTATGTCTAACTCATTTGCTTTCGGTGGTAATAACGCTTCAATCATTTTCTCTAAAAATGCAGGTAATGTAACTTTACCTTCAAAGAAAGAAAAAGTAGTAGTTACTGGTTTTGGTATTGTTTCTCCATTAGGAAATGGCACACAAAATTACATTGAAAAAGTTAACGCTAATGAAACTGTTAACCAAGGCAATGTAAAATCAGTTCTTGATCGTAAAGTTGATTCAAGTTCAATTCCTAACTTATTCGCTCCAATTGGTGTTCCAATGAGCTTCCATAGAAAACTCGATGTTATTTCATCTATTGAAGTTGCTTCTGGTATCTATGCATTAAAAGATGCTTCTTTAGAAGTAACAGAAGAAAATGCAACACGTATTGGTATTGTTGTTGGTACTTCTGAAGGCGCTTTAGGAATGGGTTGTGAATTTGAAGAAGCAATCGCAGAAAAAGGTAATGCAAATGGTAGTGCATTCTCATTCCCAAATACTGTTTATAATGCAGCAGGTGGTTATTTATCAATCCAATCAAAAATTAAAGGATATAACGTTACAATCACTAACGGTGCTCAATCTGGTTTAGCAAGTATTGCTTATGGTATGAACATCATTGAACAAGGCAAAGAAGATGTTATCCTTGCTTCAGGTAGTGATGAAAATATCAATGTTACATCAGAATTATATACATCATTAGGATATGTCGCAGATAGCTATGTCGAACCATATTCTGGCAATAAAGGCTTTGTCTTAAGTGATGGTGGTATCACTATTGTATTAGAAAGTGAAACAAACGCAAATAGCCGTGGAGCAAAGAAATATGCTTATGTTTCAGGTTATGGCATGACACATAAAGATGTAAGCTTTGGTACATTATCTAATTCTTCATCTGCATTAGATGAAGCAATTTCTCAAGCTTTAGCTCATGCTGGATTAAAAGCAAGTGACATTGACGCTATTGTTGGTTTCGGTAATGGCTTTGATGTTGTTGATAATGAAGAAATTTCTTCATACAAACGTGTATTTGGTGAAGATTTCACAACTCCAGTTGTTTCTACAAAAGCAAGAACTGGTGAAGCTAGAGCAGCTTCTGCAGCATTAAATGTTGTCCAAGCATCATTATTATTATCTAATACTATCGACCATGATGACTTTGCTTATGTAAATAGCAATGGAAAGATGGTTAAGAAAACTCTTAAAGCTGAAGGCTTATCTCATATCTTAGTTACTGCTTATGGATCTGGTGGTTCATATACTGCAGTTATCTTATCTAAATAATTTATAAAGGAGAATTTTATGAAAGTTGCAATTGTTACAGGTGCAAGTAAAGGTATTGGCAAAGGCTGTGCCATTAGACTTGCTAAGGATGGTTATTTTGTTGTCGTTAATTATTCAAGAAGCGATGAATCTGCATTAAAAACATTAGAAGAAATTAAAGCTAATGGTGGCGATGGTATCGTCTATAAAGCTGATGTATCTAAATTTGATGAAGTCAGCAAAATGATGAAAGAAGTCGCTAAAACATACGGACAAATTGATGTATTAGTCAATAACGCTGGTATTGTTAGAGATGAATTATTACTCATGATGACAAAAGAAAATCTTGATGCATGTTATGATTTAAACGTTAAAGGATATTTCTATTGTGCTCAACAAGCAGCTTTAAAAATGTTCCGTAAGAAAAAAGGTGTTATCATTAATATGTCTTCTGTCTCTGGTAAATTCGCTTTACCAGGACAAAGCGTCTATTCTTCAACTAAAGGTGCAGTCAATTCAATGACTCAAACTTTAGCAAAAGAATTAGCCCCTTATGGCATTAGAGTCAATGCGGTCGCTCCTGGATTTATTGAAACAGAAATGTTAGATCATATCCCAGAAGATAAAAAAGAAGAATATTTAAAGAATATTCCACTTCATAGATTAGGTAAAGTTGAAGATATCGCTGCTTTAGTATCTTTCTTAGCAAGCGATGAATCAAGTTATATTACTGGTCAAGTAATCACAATGGATGGAGGCTTATCTTTATAATATGATGAACATTAATGAAATTAATAAAAGAATTAAACAAAGACCTCCTTTCCAAATGATTGAAAAGGTCTTAGAACTTACTCCAAATGTTGAAGCAACAGGCTTAAAGAATGTATCAGTCAATGAACCATATTTCATGGGCCATTTCCCTGATAATCCTATTATGCCAGGAGTATTAATCATTGAATCATGCGCTCAATTATGTTCACTTGTAATTGAATCTGATGGTTCAGATGCTGATCTTATTTACGTCTTATTAAAAGTTGATAACTTTAAATTTATTAAACCAGTTATCCCAGGTGATACATTAATTATTAATGTTAAGAAATCTAAAACTATGGGACCATTAACTTCCTTTGATGCAGTAGTTAAAGTAAACGATGTTATTTATTCAAAAGGATCTATGACATTTACTGCCGTCAAGAAAGAACAAATCTATGGAAACTAGAAAAAAGATTGTAGTTATCAATGGTAGTCCTAAAAAAGAAAGAAGTTCTACCATGGTAGTAACTAATGCTTTTTTAAAAGGATTAAACGTAAATAATGATTGTGATATCGAAATTATTAACGTATCTGATTTAAAAATTACACCATGTTTAGGATGTTTATCTTGCTGGGGAAGAACAGCGGGAGAATGCGTTATTAAAAACGATGATGTAAATAGTGTCAAAGAAAAAATTGATGCAGCTGATATAGTTATTAATTCTTATCCTTTATATTTCTTCTCAATGCCTGGTATTAATAAAGTCTTAACCGATCGTTTATTATCAATGATGTGTACATATGAAGGACAAATTGCTCCTCGTGATGGACAATCATTCCATGGTATTAGAAATCCACGTCCAAATAGAAAATTTATTATCATTTCTACTTGTGCGTATACTGAAACTGAATTAGCTTATACATCATTATTAAAACAATATGATTGTATTTGCGGTCAAAATAATTATTTAGCAATTTTAGTTCCTCAAATGAAGACTTTAGTTGAATTAAATAATCAAAACAAAATTGATAAATTCTTAGAAAAGTTTACTTTAGCTGGACAAGAATTTATTCAAAATGGTGTCTTAAGTGAAGATACCAAGATTAAATTATTAAAACCACCTTTTACCACTAGCGCTTATAAAGTATTCTTAAATAACTTTTGGACTAGCGAAAGAGAAAAAGGTAAAAAATAGATAGCATAGGAGGCTATATTATGTTTGAAAAGATAAAACAATTATTAATTGAATGTGCGAATGTGGATGAAGATAAAATCACCCCTGAAGCTAAATTAAAAGATTTAGGCATTGATAGCCTTTATGCAGTTGAAATGATTCTTGAACTAGAAACTGCATTTTCCATTCAAATCGACTATGATGAAATGAAAGAATTAATCACAGTTGATGATGTTGTTAAACTAGTTACAAGAAAAGAAAAGGAGTTAAATGCTTAATATGAAAATCGAAGAAATTGAAAAGATTGTCAAGATGTTTGAAAAAGCAAATATTACATCTTTAGATATCGAAGTTGATGGTATGAAAATTAAATTGACTAAAACTGAAAATCAAGTAGGATTAACATCTTCTTCTGACCATGTTAGCGAAAATCCTTCCAATCTAGAAGAAGTAGTTGTCAATGAAAAAGATATCGTTAAATCACCATTAGTTGGTACTTACCACCAAGCTCAATATCCAGATGCTAAACCATTTGTTGAAGTTGGCTCTAAAGTTAAAAAAGGTGATAAACTATGTATCATTGAAGCAATGAAAGTTATGAATGAAATTACTGCACCAAAAGATGGAACTGTAAAAGAAATTTATGCTTCTGAAGGTGGAGTAGTTGAATTTGATCAAAAATTATTCTTAATAGGTGATTAATTATGTTTAAGAAAGTATTAATCGCAAATAGAGGAGAAATCGCTGTTAGAATTATTCGTGCTTGTAAAGAAATGGGCATTGCTACAGTCGCCATTTATTCAAGCGCCGATAAATCTTCTTTACATGTTAAATTGGCTGATGAAGCCATCTGTATTGGTGAAGCTAATTCCACTAATTCATATTTAAACATGGAAAGAATTCTTTCAGCAGCATGTGTAACAGGATGTGATGCAATCCATCCTGGTTTTGGCTTTTTATCAGAAAACCCATTGTTTGCTAAAATGGTCGAAAAATGTGGTATTACTTGGATTGGACCTCGCCCAGAAGTTATGGAATTAATGGGAAATAAATCCGAAGCTATTAAATCAATGCGCCAAGCAGGAGTTAGTATTGTTCCTGGCTCTTACAAGGCAGTTAAATTAGAAGAAGGTTTAGCGATTGCAAAAGAAATTGGGTTCCCAGTTTTAATTAAAGCTAGTGCTGGAGGCGGTGGCAAAGGAATTAGAATGGTTGAATCAGAAGCTAAATTTGCCGATATGTATAAAGAAGCAAAAGAAGAAGCAAAGAAATTCTTCGCGAACGATGAATTATACATTGAAAAATTAGTTTTAAATCCTAAGCATGTTGAAGTCCAAGTCGTTGGAGATAAATTTGGGCATTATATTCATTTATTTGAAAGAAATTGCTCCATGCAAAGAAGAAAGCAAAAGATGCTTGAAGAAGCACCTTGCCAATCTATTTCTCAAAAATTAAAAAATAAATTATATGAAAATGCTTTAAAAGCAGTTGAATTTGTCAAATATGATTCAGTTGGTACAATTGAATTCTTAGTTGATGATAAAGAAAATTTCTATTTTATAGAAATGAATACTCGTGTTCAAGTTGAACATTCCGTTACTGAAATGGTTACTGGTGTTGATATTATTAAATTAATGATCAAGATTGCCGCGGGTATGAAACTTCCTTATAAACAAGAAGATATTCATTTAAACGGATTCGCTATTGAATGTAGAATCAATGCGGAAGATGTTTCAAATGATTTTAGACCTCAAGCTGGTAAGATTAATTTCTTACATTTACCAGGCGGTAATGGGGTAAGAGTTGATACACATGTCTTCCCAGGTTATGTGATTCCACCTTATTATGATTCAATGATTTTAAAATTAGTTGTTCTTGGTAAAAACAGACTTGAAGCAATTAGAAAAATGAGAGTTGCATTAGAAGAATTATTGATTGATGGAGTTCCTACAACTACAGAATTCCATTATATGATTATGCATCATCCAAAGTATATTTTAGGAAACTTTAATACTGGCTTTGTTGATGAAACGATAAAGGAGTTAGAACAAAATGCCAGATATATTCGATAAACGTAAAGAAGAAATCAAAGAATTTAATTCCGTTCTTGCTGATTTACAATTTAGAAAACGTGATGAAAAAACTACTCCTATTCAAGTTCCAGATGGCTTGATGGTCAAATGCCCTTCATGTCAAAAAACTATCTTAACAGAAGCTTATGCTGAATCTTTATATGTATGTCCAAACTGTGGCTATCATGCACGTTTACACGCAAAAGAACGCTTAAAACAAGTTATGGATGAAGGCTATGAAGTTTTATTTTCTGATTTACCTGAAAAATATTTAGACTTCCCAACATATGAAGAAAAATTAAATAAAGCGAAAGAAACTGCTGATATTGATGAATCAATAGTCTGCGTCAAAGGTAGCATTAATGGTATATCTTGTTTAGTTGGTGTTATGGATAGTTTCTTTATGATGGGATCTATGGGTAGTGTATGTGGCGAAAAAATCGCACTTATGTGTGAAAAAGCATTAAAAGAACAACTACCTTTAATCTTATTTACTTGTTCAGGTGGAGCAAGAATGCAAGAAGGTATCATTTCTTTATTCCAAATGGCTAAAACTAGCCAAGCAATTGGTAAATTAAGAGAAAAAGAACTTTATATTGCAGTTTTAACAGATCCTACTACAGGTGGCGTTAGTGCATCCTTTGCCTCTTTGGCTGATATCACTCTTGCTGAACCTAAAACATTAATTGGTTTTGCAGGTAGAAGAGTCATTGAATCAACTATTAAAGAAGTTCTACCAAAAGATTTCCAAACATCAGAATTCTTATTAGATAAAGGATATATTGATAATATTGTTGAAAGAAAGGATATGAAGGTTACGCTTTATAAGCTATTAAAACTTCATAATTATAGATAATATGATACTTGAAGAAAATGAATTAAAAATAGCTCAATTAAAAGAGCAAATAGTTAACCTCGATCCTTCTGCACCTGAATATGATTCTTTAAAGAAAGAATTAAAACAATTATTACAAGAAACTTATGCTTCTTTAAGTGCATATGATCGAGTCAATATCGCTCGTAGTGAAAAAAGAATTAAAGCAAAAACATTAATCAATGCTTTAATCGATGATTTTTATGAATTACATGGCGATCAATATTATGGAGATGATGCGGCAATTATTGCCGGTGTTGGTTATTTAGGAAAATATCCAGTTACAGTTTTAGCCGAAGCCAAAGGTACAAATACTAAAGAAAATATCAAAAGAAACTTTGGTATGACTTCTCCAGAAGGATTTAGAAAAACTTTAAGACTTGCTAAACAAGCAGAAAAGTTTAATCGTCCTATTATTACAATTGTCGATACTTCTGGTGCATATCCTGGAAAGGGTGCAGAAGAAAGAGGACAAGCTAGAGCTATCGCTAATAACTTAATGGAATTTTCTAAATTAAGAGTTCCAGTTATTGCTATTGTCTTATCTGAAGGTGGATCTGGAGGAGCTTTAGCATTAACAGTTTCTGATTATATCTACATGTTTGAAAATGCGATATATTCGGTTTTATCTCCAGAAGGTTTTGCATCAATTTTATTTAAAAACACTGTTAAAGTAGAAGATGTATGCGAAATTATGAAGATGACTAGTTCCGATTTACTAGATTATAAAATTATTGATGAAATCATCAAAGAACCTTTAGGTGGTGTTACTTATATTTCAAAAGAATATGGCACCCAAATAAAGGAAAAACTCATCGCAAAGCTTGAAGAATTAAATGCTTTAAGCAAAGATGAATTATTAGAAAATAGATTTAATAAATACCGTCATATCGGTTAGAAAGGTAACTTATGAAAATTGCATTTTGTTTTGCAGGTCAAGGTGCCCAATATATTGGAATGGGTAAAGACTTTTATGAAAATTTAACTTCGGTTAAAGAAATTTATGATAAATTCCCAGAAATTAAAGATTTATGCTTTAATGAAAATGAATTATTAAATCAAACTGCTTATGCACAAAAAGCGATGCTATTAACAGGTTATGCTATCGCAACTGCATTAAAAGAAAAAGGAATTGTTCCAGAATATGCTTGCGGTTTATCTTTAGGTGAATATACAGCATTAGCATTTGCTAATACTTGGAAGATTGAAGACGCTATTGAAATTATTTCTAATAGAGGTAGAATCATGCAAAATGCTTTACCTTTAGGCACAACTAAAATGGCTGCAATTATTGGTTTAGATAGAGACACAATAAAAGAAACTTTAAAGAAAGTGGAAACAGGTGTTGTTGAAATCGCTAATTACAATTGCCCTGGACAAATTGTTATTACAGGTACTAATGAAGCGGTTGATAAAGCTTGTGAATTACTAGTCGAAGCTAAAGCAAGAAGAGCAATTCCTTTAAATGTCTCTGGTGCTTTCCATTCTTCATTATTAAATAATGCATCTATTGAATTAAAAGAAGTATTAGATAGATTTGTTCCTTCTACTCCAGAATATAAAATTATTTATAACGTATCTGGTAAAGAAGAAACTCGTCCATTAAATGACATTTTAAAAGATCAAATCTGTCATAGCGTTTATTTTGAAGATTCAGTTAAATATCTTTTAGAACAAGGTGTTGATACCTTTGTTGAAATCGGTCCTGGTAAAGCTTTAACAGGCTTTATTAGAAAGATTTCTCCAACTGCAACTATTTATAATGTTTCAGATTATAATGGATATTTAGATATTGTTTCAAAATTAGGTAAATAAATGAATATCGTATTTAAGAAAAACGTTGCTTCTTTTAAATTGAATTATATTAAAGAAGTTGATTCTACCAATACATATTTAAAATCACACTCCTTTGAGTTAGACTCAAGGAGTGTTCTTTATACTGATAATCAAACAGCAGGAAAAGGAAGAATGACCCATACTTGGGATTCTTCTTCATGTTTACCTTTTTCAATCATCTTCAAAGAAGATAATCGTTATGAAATAATTTCTTGCTTAGTAATTATGAACGTATTAAGAAAACATAATATTAAAGCCTTTATTAAATGGCCTAATGATATTTATGTAGAAGATCAAAAAATATGTGGTATTTTAGCGGAATCTAGCTATTTAGGTAGTGAATTAGAATATATTGTTTTAGGTATTGGATTAAATTTAAAAGCTAAAGAAGAATTTAATGCAACGGGTATATATGAATTTATCTCTATATCTAAAGAAGATATATTAGATGAAATATTGTTAGAATTTGATAAGTTATTAAAAATTGATATTGATCAATTAATGCTATCATATCGAAGTAATAATATTATTATGAATAGAGAAATTGTTCATGAAGGTAATTATTATAAAGTAGTCAACTTTACTAAAGAAGGTTATTTAGTAGTAGTTGATAAAAATAACAATCAAAAAATTATTAATTCAAATGAGATTAATATTAAAAAAAGTTTAATTGGAGGCTTAAATGGAAAAAATTAAAGTAAGATTTTCACAAGTAGATGCTTCTTTTAAACTCAATTTAATTTCTTTAAGCGCACTAGTGGAAGATGCAACTACTGAATATTTGAAGTTACATCATTTAAATAATGAATATTTAAAACCTTTATATAACATTATCTTAGTTGTTTTAAGAAATAAATTAATTATTGAAAAAATGCCTTCTTTAAATGATGAATTAGATTTTGATGTGCATATGGTTAAAGTTAATCATATGTCATTTATTTTAGAAACTAATGTTATAGTTAATTCAAAAGTAGTAGTTACTTCCTACACAGAAATATGTGGGATTAATTATCTTTCTAGAGAATCTATCTCTTTAGATATGTTAAATATAAAAGAAGATGGTATACTTCCAAAAATTAGAATTTATTCTCGTATACCAAGTATTGAAAGAAAAAATGAATTAACTCATAAAGTTTATTCTTCCGATATTGATTATTCATCCCATTTAAAT
>CAVJGK010000019.1:0-16611 GCA_963648895.1 Lachnospiraceae bacterium
GGCTTAATCTCTTGTAACGATATAGTCATTATAGGAAAGGTAGAATAAAATAAACAAATAGCGATTAATAGCTTCATACTTTTTCCTCCTCTAAATATATCTTTTGCAAGTTTTGGGTGAAAATCCTAAAAAATATTTTAAAAAATTTTTTCCAAAGGTAAAAAACTCATAAAAATGCTTTTTTTTGACTATGAATATTTGAAAATAAATTATATAATTTATAAAGACTTTAATTTTATGGAGGCACTTATGGAAGAATTTAAAACCATTAGAGAATTATATGAAGCAGTTAATTATGGCGACCAAATGATGTTAGACCAAATTAATGAAATTGAATTAGAAGGTTGGATTAAAACAAATAGAGATAATGGATCAATCGGATTTATTGAATTAAACGATGGTACTTATTTTAAAAATGCCCAACTTGTTTATAATAACGAATTAGCAAATCACGATGCAGTATCACATTATTTATCCGGCAGCGCGATTGATGTCAAAGGTAAATTTGTCTTAACACCAAATGGAAAACAACCATTTGAAATCCAAGTTACATCAATTGAACTTGAAGGTGATGTTGATCCTTCTTATCCATTACAAAAGAAGAGACATTCTTTTGAATATTTAAGAGAAATCGCACATTTAAGACCTAGAACAAATACTTTTAATGCTGTATTCAGATTAAGAAGTGTTTTATCTATGGGTATTCACGAATTTTTCCAAAATCAAGGATTTGTCTATGTACATACACCAATTTTAACTGGTATTACTTGTGAAGGCGATGACATGTTCCATGTTACAACTAACGACAAAGATCCAGATGCATACTTTGGTAAGAAAACATTATTATCAGGTTCAGGTCAAATTCATGTCGAAGCTTTTGCAATGGCATTTAGAGATGTTTATACATTTGGCCCTACATTTAGAAGTGAAAAATCAAATACTAGATCTCACGCAGCAGAATTCTGGATGATTGAACCAGAAATTGCTTTCGCAGATTTGGATGATGATATGTCTTTAATTGAAGATTGTGTTGTCTATTGCATTCAATATTGTTTAGAAAATGCACCAGAAGAAATGAAATTCTTCAATGAAAGAATTGATACAACATTACTTGAAAGATTAAATCACGTTATCAATACTCCATTTAAACGTATGGAATATACTGAAGCTGTTAAGATTTTACAAGATGCAGTTAAAAACGGTCATAAGTTCCAAGAAAACAATATCACTTGGGGTATGGACTTAATGAGCGAACATGAAAGATATTTAACTGAAGAAGTAGTCAAAGGACCTTTATTCTTAATCAACTATCCAAAAGAAATCAAATCTTTCTATATGAGAGAAAATGATGATGGTAAGACAGTTGCAGCTTGTGACTTACTTGTTCCAGGTGTTGGTGAACTTGTTGGAGGTAGCCAAAGAGAAGAACGTTATGATATCTTAAAAAAGAAAATGGAAGATTCTCACCTTCCAATGGATAAATACCAATGGTATCTCGATTTAAGAAGATACGGCGGATGCAAACACGCAGGCTTTGGTATTGGTTTTGATAGATTTGTCATGTATCTAAGCGGTATGGATAACATCAGAGATTGTGAACCATTCCCAAGAACATATGGCAATATGGATTATTAATTAATAGGAGAATTAAATGGCGGATTCTAAGATAGAAGAATTAAAAACTGAAGATGCCTTAATAAAAAAGACTCGTCAAAAGAAAAGAGTCAGAGGGGTATTAATAGTCGTATCAGCGTTACTTCTTGCTTATACGGGCTATTTGAGTGTGCAAACAATTATTGACCACGTTAATGCATATTCTTCTAAGGGTGTTGAAGATACTATTACTTTGCTAAATAAATCCGCGAAAGATTCTTTAAACATTTATAAAAAATATTTCAATGATGAGTCTAAAGTTGAAATAAGCGATATTTCAACTTATGGAAGATATTTAATTACTTCCAAAGGACGTAATTATATCGATTCATTTAAAATTAATGATGAAGTTTCGATTCTTGAAGTAGTGGATAATAAGCCAATCACTTATTCAAAAACTGGCAATGTTCGTACATTGGGTGATTATTTAGATACTACATTAGATTTATATACTCTTCCTAAAGGTACTTACATGTTATTTGATCAATATGATGAAAATGACATAAACAAAAATGTTGTTTATCATTATAGCGGAGAAACCTATTTTGAAGAAACTATTTATTCTTTTAAAAACGCTGAAGGAACAAGAAGAAAAATTACTATTAAGGGAAAGAATTCTTCTCCTGCGATAGTTTTAGAAGTTTCAGAAGTTGCTTCTTTACCTAATACTTATCATGATATAGTAATTTATGATCCTTCTTCTTTAGCTTTAGGAACTTCATATATTGATTCTTTAAAACAAAATTATGATGTATATATTACTTCTTCTTTGGTAGAAGCTTACAAAATTAAAGCAAATTATGCTTTAAGCCTCTATGAAGGAGATAATATATATTCAAGTAATTATACATCCATTATTTCTAATCACGATGAAAAAATTGAAAGTGGGGTTTTAACTTCTTTAGATAAAGACAATGCAATTAGAGAATTAGGTGGATATATATTTAATGCTGGATATGGATATTATTCTGAAAGTGATAAAGAAGTGTCTGATGCTTCTTTATTAATCAAAAATAATATTTTGGATACACATGTTGGTAAATATACTATTTTAGTTGGAAATGCATATGAAAATGCATTGGAAGATATAAATAAAGTTTTAAAAATATAAGGAGATTATTTATGGCTAAAATTTTAATTGTTGGTGGTGCTGGTTATATTGGTTCCCACAACGTAAGAATGTTCTTAGATAAAGGATTTGAAGTTGTCGTAGTAGATAACTTAAATACTGGACATACTAAAGCACTCGACAAAAGAGCGATTTTCTACAAAGAAGATATTCGTAACAAAGATAAGATGGTAGAAATCTTAAAGAAAGAAAAAGTTGATGCAGTTGTTCATTTTGCAGCTTTATCTTTAGTCGGCGTATCAATGAAAGATCCTCTTGCTTATTTTGATAATAACGTCTATGGCATGATCGCTTTATTAGAAGCAATGCAAGAAACGGGCGTTAATAAGATTGTCTTCTCTTCATCCGCGGCAACTTATGGTGAACAAAAACAAATGCCATTAACTGAAGAAAGCTCTACTCAACCAACATCTGTTTATGGTGAAACTAAATTAATGATGGAAACAATCATTAGATGGTGTGATAAATGTATCGGTATGAAATATGTATCATTAAGATATTTCAATGCAGCAGGTGCGATTGAAGATGGTTCTTTAGGTGAAGACCATAATCCAGAAACTCACTTAATCCCATTAATTTTACAAGTACCTCTTGGAAAAAGAGACCATATTTCTGTCTTTGGACAAGATTATGAAACTCGCGATGGAACATGTATTAGAGACTATATCCATGTTCAAGATTTAGCAGACGCACACGTAAGAGCGATCAACTGGTTACTTGATGGCCATGATTCAGAAATCTTTAACCTTGGTTCAGGCGATGGACAAAGCGTTAATGAAATGATTACATGCGCAGAAAAAATCGTTGGTAAAGAAATCAAAAAAGAATATGTTGAAAGAAGACCTGGCGATCCTGCAACGTTAATCGCATCTAATAAAAAAGCAAAAGAAAAATTAGGTTGGAACAATGATCATTCTTTAGAAGATATTATGTCTAGCGCATATAACTTCCATAAGAACCATCCAAATGGAATGAAATAAATAAACACAAAAAAAAGAATAAAGTGTCAAAACTTTATTCTTTTATTTTGTGCCTTGTTCTTCAACATAATCCTTCATTTCTTGGGTAGGCTTTTTTGTATGGACTCCTTGGCCTTGGGCCATTTTAGCTTCTTTTAATGCTTTTAAATCTTTTCTAAAATATTCATTACCTATTTTAATTGTATGGATATTTCTAACTAATAAGGCTGTTGAACAAATTAAGAAGTGAATAAAACCATATACAAATGCGATAAATAAGATATAAGTTAACCATGCATCAAATTTATCAAAGTGGAATACGCTAGCTTTAGAAATACTTGGCCAGTCTGATATAACTGGTATATTAAAGATTGTAGTTGTAGGCCAATCAAGGGTGAAATAAGCATCGTTTAAATAATTGCCGATGAAATTCCAAGAAAAGTCAGAAATGACGATCTGATAGCCTAAAATGATTAAAAATACTAAGATGATAATAATCATTGGTATTCTTGAATCGTAATAGAATTTACGTCTATTCTTTTCAATTGAGATTTTAAAGAATTGTTTTTTATCAGTTACTAAATTGGCATCGAGAATATCATACATTGATTTATCAACAAATGAACATTGTACTTTGATAATGTATTTGAATAATTTAACTAAATATCCAATTAAGATAAATACTAAGATAAAAATCAATAATATAGCTATTAAAACTCTTTTATCGGATTCAGAAAGACTAATTAAGAAATTATTCATGTTCTTCCTCCTTTATTACTTGTTTGTTTAGATTATCTAATGATAGATCTTCAATTTGCGGTGGAGCAGGAGTAGGTGGAGGAGTTTGAGTTTCGCTTGTTTGAGGTTGTGGATTTTGTCCATTACCATTAGGGTTCATATAAGAAAAACCTTTAACTCTTCCTTCTTCATCTGTTTGAATAAATATAGGTTGAAATACTGTGTTATTTTGTTCATGAATGATAGTTTTTGTTTCATTAACAATAGGAGTATTAGAAGTTTCTTCTTTTGCTTTATCTTGTTCATCAATATGGATTTGAGCCACTTTATCAATGCTCATATCAATTGACATATCTTCACCTTTAAACCATTTGATAATTCGTTTAATAAACATGATAAAAAAGAGTATAAAAGAATATATACTGTAACATAATATCAACAATAATAAAAAGGGAGAAAGGATGAAATATAATATACCTTGTCCCATTGTCTTTAAAAAGTCGAGCATATATGTCCACCTCTTTAATCTAGTTTATCAAATATCTCATCAACGATTGGATTTTTCTTATATAACTTTTGATAAATAATGATATAACTACCACTAATTATATGGCTTAATGGAATTAATAAAAAGAATAAAGACATCAAATTTCGATCGATTTGGAAAAATGCGAGCATAAATGCTACTACACAGACAAAATATAAACTAAATTGAAGGGTATAAATGATTTTTCTTTGGTAGAAAGAAAATACATAATAACCTAAAACTACGCAGTAAAAGAGGGTAATACCTAATAGAAGATAGAAACATAATTTATTGACAAAGAAGAAAATTATAGTTGCTGCAAGTAAACCAATATTTAATAAATAAACTTGAAGGAAATGATTCTTCTTTTCATTGAATTCATAATCAATCTTTTTTAATTCATTAGTGATAATAATATATGATAATGAAGAAGAGATTAAACTTAATACATATAGAAATAAGAAATAAAGAGAATTAAATTCTAATTCTTGAATCTTTAAAATGTTAGCGAATGTGACAATTAAATCAACTTGATAGATAGCTTTAATTAAGAAAGTTGATCCTATTTCTAAGATGGTTAAAACTATACTTGTTAAAAATACAACATTGTAACCATGGAAATATTTTTTTATTAAAACTCCAAATGTTAATCCATAAATTAAACTTGGAATAGTTAAAAATAAACAAGTTTGAATATCTAATAAAGATAACAAACTCGTAGCGATTAAATAGATGAATGCATATTTATAATCGACCTTAATAAATACTAAACTGGCAACTAATGGTAAAATGAGCATTGAAATAAGTTCAATACCTCCAATGAATTTACCTAAGTAAATAATAATGATTGATAGAGCGCACATTAAGGCGATAAATGTAAGTTGTTTTATATCTGGCTTTTTCATAAAAAATCCTTTCATAAAACATTTTAACATAATTTTTTAGGATTTTTACTAATATTTGCTAAATATTAATATAGGTGAATATTTATGAAAAGATTAAAAAAACTATTATTGTTATGCTTTGTTTTATTTAACTTATTATCATGTGGTAAGCCACAAGATGATAGCAAGATATTTGATAAAGAAAAATTAACTATTGCATATGATGATAAGATATTTTCTTTGTTAGAAAGTGAATATTATATTTTATTCTATTCTCCAAAATGTAAAGCGTGTTTAGATACTTTAAAATTTATTGAATATAAATATAATGAAAAGAATTTTGATATCTATCTTATTAATATCTTAGAATCAACTGTTGCTTATGATAAACAAAACATTACTAATTTAAATTGTAATAGCATAGAAGATTTTTATTTGTTTAAAACACCTTATTTAATAACTATTTTTCAAGAATGTATTGTCTCTGAAGTAGGTGGATTTAATGAAATAAGAACATACTTAAAATAAATTGGACAATAAAAAATGAATTTATAGTAAAAAAATAATTAAGAAATGTTTTTTCTATTAAATCTTTGTGCTATACTTTTTAAGTCTTATTCGATAAGGAGATTTTTATTATGGGAAGAGCACACGAAGTTAGAGCAAAAGCAATGGCTGCAACAGCGGCAGCAAGAAGTGCTTTATTTATGAGAGCTTCAAAAGAAATTTATATGGCTGCAAAATCTGGTGAACCTGATCCAGAAATGAACTTAGCTTTAAGATCCGCGATTGAAAAATGGAAGGGTCAAAACGTAACAAAAGAAGTTATTGAAAGAGCTATTCAAAAAGCAAAAGGTGGTTCAGCAGAATCATATACTGCAGGTAGATATGAAGGCTTTGCTCAAGGAGCTAGTGCAATTATCGTTGATACATTAACAGACAACACAAACAGAGCTTATGTTAATGTAAGAGGCGCATTTACTAAAAAAGGTGGTCACTTAGGTACTCCAGGTTCAGTTTCATTCAACTTCAATGAATGTGGTGTTATTGAATTCGAAGGTACAAATAGAGACGAAGTAGAAGAAACCTTAATCATGTCTGATGTTGATGTCAACTCAGTTGAACTTGATGAAGATTTCATCACTGTAACAACTGCACCTACTGCATTAAACCAAGCTAAAGAAGCATTAAACGGAATGGGTATTTCTGAATTCACAACATGTGAAATTAAGATGTTACCAAATGAACTTGTTGAACTTGATCCAGAAGATGAAGAAAAATTCAAAGGTTTATTAGGAATGCTTTCTGAATGTGAAGACGTTCAAGCAGTATATCATAACGTTAAATTACACGATTAATTAAAATTAAACAACTAAGTCATATTTGATTTAGTTGTTTTTTGTAAGGTAGAAAGAATGAAGAAAGAATTAAGAGAAAAAAGAAAAAAATTAGATGAGGATTACTTTTCTTGTTTAGTAGAAGTCATCAAATATATTAGAACTTTAAATTTATCTAAATACGCATTTTATTCTTTAAGAGATAAAGCGATTGAAGAAATTTATGAAGGCCAAATGAATGATGTTAAACCAGAAAAGATTTTTAAACATGGTCTAGAACCATATTTTGAAAAAAAAGCTAATGGCTTACCAAGAAAAACTATTTTAGAAAGTACATTGACATTCTTATTTGTTTTCTTTGCCCTTTTTAGTATTCTTTTATTATTTGTTTATATATTAAGATTCTTTTTGAAAACTGATTTATTTTATTCTGAAGGTATTTATTTGCATGTTTCTCCAGTTAATTTAAGAAATATGTCTTTATATGGCTTTGGTGGATCAATTATTGCTTCTTTAGTTCAAAGAGTAGAAAAGAAAGAAAAATTAATTCAAATAATTGGTATTTGTATTGTGGCAATAGTCTTTATTGTTACATTGACTTTACTTGATCAAAAAACTCGAATAATTAATTTAAATGTTATATTGTTCTTAGGAATATTTATCGCGATTAGTATTATATCCTATTTTGCGAATGAATATATTACTAAGAAAGCAATGAAATAATTAGACCTATAAGGTCTTTTTATTTTACAATTTATTAAAGGAGTTCCTTATATGAAAAAATATGATTTAGAAGAGTTTCTTGATGTGGGTTGGTACTCAGAAGCAACCTTATACTATAAAGGTTATACATATTGGTGTGAATCATGGTATGGTGAACAAAAAGATAAACCATTTCACTTTTTTGTTTATAAATATCGCTCGGTTATATGTAAAAATGATCAAGGTGAAATTTATACAAAAAGATTAGTTGTGAATCATGATGTTGTTGATTATAGCACAATATTTGAAATGTATAGTGAGGATAAGGAAGAGATCAAAGAAACATTTTTCTCAGCTAAAATATTTGAAGGTAAATCTTTTTGGGAAGCAGAGAAAGATATAGAATGGTATGATGAAGTTTAATAATGTTTCGGGGGGGTGAATTACCATGTGTTCTAGAGGCGCAGTAGCTAAATATGGCTACACAACCACTGATGATTACGAAACGGTGGCTATAACAGAAAGTGGAGTAAAAATACTTGTTGGAAAAAATGGGAAGCATTCATTGCCAGAGATTTCGAATACACCTAATTCTATTTATGCAAAAATGAAGGATGATGGTGTAACACTACATGAAATGAGATTCTTTGGGGATGATTGTATGCCTACAATTGAACTTGCATATCATCCTGAACCTAATTTGAATAATGGAGATAGGCAAGAAGACATTGTACATTTCCATTTATTTGATGGATTGAAAAGATTAGATGCAGTTAGGATATCAGATTGTATTGAAATTAAAGAACAATATGAAAAATATTTAAAGGAGTTTAACTTATATGATAAATGCTAATTTAGAACAATTTTTAGATACTGGTTGGTTTTCAGAAGCAACATTATATTATAAAGGATACACATATTGGTGCGAAGGAACATATAACTATAATAGAGATAAACCATTTCATTTTTTTGTTTACAAATATCGTTCGGTTATATGTAAAAATAGTAAAGGTGAAATTTTTACAAAAAGAATGATAAAAGATCACGATGTTGTTGATTATAGTACAATAATGGATATATATGTGGAAAGTGAAGAGGAAGCTAGAGAAATATTTTTTTCTTCAAAATTATTTGAAGGTAAATCTTTTTGGGAAGTAGAAAAAGATCTAGCTTGGTATGATGAAGATTAGTCTTAAATAAGTTTATTTATTACTAATAAAATTTATATTTACTTATATGAGTGGAAGCTACCATGCCAATTAATTAAAAATTTTAATATTTTTTAAAAAGTATTTGAAATGTTGTTGCCACTAATATATTATAATATACGGCACTAATTCGCCAATTGTAGTCCCGGTAAGACAACAAGCTTTAGGAGGAATTATTATTATGCAACGTCAAACAACAATTGCAAAAGCCCAAGAAATCGAACGTAAATGGTACGTCGTTGATGCAACAAATATACCTTTAGGTAGATTAGCATCATTTATCGCAAAACGTTTAACTGGTAAAAATAAACCTATTTATACACCAAACGTTGATTGCGGTGATTATATTATCGTCATTAATGCTGACAAAGTCGCTTTATCAGGTGACGCAGACCACAAGAAGAACTACTACAATGTTTCTCAATATTTAGGTGGTTTAAGAACACGTTCTTCAGGTGTTATGAGAAAAGAATACCCAGAAGAAATGATCGAAAGAGCTGTATGGGGTATGCTTCCAAAAGGACGCTTAGGCAGACAAATTTATGGTAAATTATTTGTTTATGCTGGTAGTGAACATTTACACGAAGCACAAAAACCAGAAAGTCTTGAAGTAAAATTCTAGGAGGAAAGAAATATGGCAAAGAAAGTAGAAAAAGTACAATACTACGGAACAGGTCGTAGAAAATCTTCAGTCGCTAGAGTTTACTTAACAGAAGGTACTGGTAAGATCATTGTTAATGGCAAAGATGTTAATGAATATATGCCATTTGCTACATTAGTAATGGATTTAAAACAACCATTAACATTAACAGATACACAAGACAAATTCGATATCAACGCAACAGTTACAGGCGGTGGTTTCACAGGCCAAACAGGTGCAATCAGATTAGGAATTACTCGTGCATTAATGGCAGTTTCTGCAGATTTCAGAAAACCTTTAAAGGTTGCTGGAATGGTCACAAGAGATCCACGTGCTAAAGAAAGAAAGAAGTACGGTTTAAAAGCTGCAAGAAGAGCACCACAATTCTCAAAACGTTAATTTATATATTATCTTTTATGGGAGAATCAAGATCCAACATTTGTTGGGTCTTTTTTTTATTTTAAAATTTATTTTAAAGGTGTATAATATATTTAAAGGAATTATTAGTACTTTATAAATTTGATTATTGAGTATCTTTACTTATTTAATTTGCTCCTTTATATAGTAATTATTTATTAATTGTGGTAAGTAAAAGATATGTTATTGTCCTCCTTTCTGAAAAAAGCCATCTTTTTAATTAGAGATGGCTTTTAAAGTGCGATAGTTCATATTTATATCGTATTGTATTTATTAAGACACAAAAAAACCTAATACCGAAGTATTAGGTCAATAATTTAACAATGGGGCGAATAATCAGAATCGAACTGACGCATGTCTGGTTCACAGCCAGATGTGTTAACCACTTCACCATATTCGCCATGTGCGTCTATAATTGTAAAGGTTATCGATTAGTTTGTAAAGAAAAATATTTAAATAATGATTTTTTCTTTTATAAAATAGCACTTTATGATATACTAAAGTTGCTCAAATTAAGGAGATAATAATACATGGCAGACAAAATTAAAGTATTTGCTCTGGGTGGACTTGATGAACGTGGTAAGAATTTGTATGTTGTAGAAGTCAATGATGATATATTTGTTTTTGACTGCGGACTTTCTTATCCACATAAATCTATTCCAGGCGTTGACGCGATTATTCCAAATTGCGCTTATTTATATCAAAATAAAAAAAGAATTAAAGCTTATATTATTTCACATGCACATGATGATAATATGGGAGCTTTACCTTATGTTTATATGGAAGCACCTGCTCCAGTAGTTACTTCCCCATTTACCGCGCGTAAAATTGAATTATACACAAAAAGATTAGGATTAAAAGTTAATTATAAATTTGATTATGTTCTTAAATCCGGAGAAAAAGAAATTGGAGGAAGAAAATTTATTTTCGCAAGTGTTACTCACTCTATACCTTTTTCCTATGCTTTTTCATTAGTTACAGATCAAGGACAAATTGTTTATACATCTGATTTCATTATCGATTTTAATAACATTCCTGATGAATTCAAAATGAATACAAAAGAATTATTAAAATCAACTAATTATGAAACTTTATTATTACTTGCAGATTCATCTAACGCGAATAGTGTTGGTTATGCAACTCCAAGATATATGTTAACTCCTCATATTCATGATTTATTTGAAATGAGTAAGGGAAGAATCTTTATTGCATGTTATGGTCAAAACGTTATGCATATTAATGAAATTATGTCGTTATGTGCGAAAAATAATAAAACAGTTATCTTCGCTAAATCCAGTGTTGGAGAAGACTATATTAGATTATATAATGAATTTAAAGATAAAGGATTTGAAAACAAAGTTAAGTTTGAAAAATTTGAAAACATTAACCGTGTCAGCGATAAAGATTTAGTTGTTTTATTAGTTGGTGAAGGTAGCGAACTTTATTCACAAGTTGTTGATTTTGCCAACGGACATTTTTCTTCAATTTCTTTAAGATTTAATGAAAATGATACATTCGTATTAGATTGTCCACCAGTTCCAAATAATGAAACTACTTATGTTGCAAGCATCGATGAGGTTTATAAAACAGGTTGTAATGTCTTAAAATTCTCAAGAAAAGATATAGTTACTATGCATCCTTGCCAAGAAGATATTAAGACTGTATTAACATTGTTTAAACCTAAATATTATATGCCTGTTAATGGCCTTTATTCCAATATGATGGCTAATGCAAAAATAGCTTTAAATATTAACAAAAAGCTTAATTATTCTAACATTTTTGTTCTTGATAACGGCATGTGTGTTACAGGTGAAAATGGCACTTTAAAGGTCGATTATAAAAACAAAATTGATACAGGCGATGTCTTAATCGATGGTAGCGATATTGGTAATGTCGGTAATAATGTCATTGAAGAAAGAAATAGACTTTCTGGCGATGGAGTTGTCATTATGGGCGTAACTGTTTCAAGCAAGAATAAAACAATTGTCGCTGGACCAGATGTTCAAATGAGAGGATTTGTTTTCTTGAAAGATTCAGAAAATATCCTTCACACCATTACAGATTTATTCTTAAATCAAGTTGACATCTATCTTACTGGATATCATGATGATACTCCAATTGAAGATAAGATTATCGATCGTATTGCAAGATATATTCGTAAAGAAACAGGAAAAAGCCCTGTAATTATTCCTGCAATTGTTGATTTAGACAAGTAACAAATTAAGTACATATTCTATAAGAATATAGTACTTTTTTTATCTATTTAATGATTTATCTAGATTTTTATTTAACAATTATCATGGATTTGATATTATATTTAAGGTTTTTTAAGGAGAACATTTGAGATGAAAAATATTAGAAATATCGCAATTATCGCTCACGTTGACCACGGTAAAACAACACTTGTTAACCAATTATTACTTGCAAGTGGTACTTTCAGAGAAAATGAAGAAGTCCAAGATAGAATGATGGACAACAATGATATTGAAAGAGAACGTGGTATTACAATTTTGGCGAAACCAACTGCGATCAATTATAAAGACTATAGAATTAACATTATCGACACTCCAGGTCATGCTGACTTTGGTGGTGAAGTTGAAAGAATTATGCACATGGTTGATGGCTGTTTATTAGTCGTTGATGCTTTAGAAGGTACTATGCCTCAAACACGTTTCGTTTTGAAAAAAGCATTCGAAGCACACGTTAAACCAGTTGTCGTTGTCAATAAGATTGATAGACCTAATGCTGATCCAAAAAGAGTATTAGATGAAGTTTTAGACTTATTTATTGAACTTGGCGCAGATGATGAAATGTTAGAATTCAAAACAGTTTATGCTTCTGCATTAAAAGGTACATCAAGTTATGATCCAGATATCAATACACAAAAAGAAGGCATGGATCCAATCTTTGATACAATTATTTCAGAAATTCCAGCTCCATGTACAGATGATACATTACCTTTACAATTCCAACCTGCATTATTAGACTATAATGATTTCGTTGGTAGAATTGGTATTGGTAGAGTTGCACAAGGTAAGATCAAAGTAAATGATACTGTTGCTTGCTGCAGACTTGATGGTTCAATCAAGAACTTTAGAATTCAAAAACTTTATGGTTTCTTTGGTTTAAAGAGAGTTGAAGTTAATGAAGCTGATGCTGGTGATATTATCGCAATTGCTGGTTTACCAGATTTAAGCGTTGGTGAAACTATTTGTGAACCAAATAACATTTTACCTTTACCAATCTTAAGAATTGATGAACCAACATTACAAATGACATTCGGTACTAACTCTTCTCCTTTCTCAGGACAAGATGGTAAAGAATTAACTGCAAGAAAGATTGAAGATAGATTATTTAGAGAAACTCAAAGAGACGTTTCTTTAAAAGTTGAAAGAATTCCTAATTCTGAATCATGGATTGTTTCTGGAAGAGGTGAATTACATTTATCTATCTTAATTGAAAACATGAGAAGAACAGGCTTCGAATTAGAAGTTTCTAAACCAAAAGTTATCGTCAAAGAAATTGACGGAGTTAAATGTGAACCATACGAAGATGTTCAAATCGATGTACCAGAAGAATATATGGGTTCTATTATGGAATCTTTAGGTTCTAGAGGTGCTGAACTTGTTCATATGAATTATGATGAAAACCAAGTTAGAATTAACTATGTTGTCCCTTCAAGAGGATTACTTGGCTTTATGACAAACTTTATGACTTTAACAAAAGGTTATGGTATCATCAACCACACATTCAAAGAATACCGTCCAATTTTAAAACTCGCAGTTGGTGAAAGAAAGATTGGTGTATTAGTTTCAACCGATACTGGCCAAGCAACTCCATATGCTATTCAACATATTGAAGAAAGAGGTACATTATTTATTGAACCAGGCGATCAAATCTATGAAGGTATGATCGTTGGAGAAAACAAATACGATACCGATTTAGCGGTTACTCCAGTTAAAGAAAAGAACTTAACAAACCAACGTTCATCTAACAAAGATACAACAGTAACATTAAAAGGTGCAAAAAAGATGTCACTTGAAGCTTGCTTAGATTATATCAATACTGATGAATTAGTTGAAATTACTCCTAACTTCATTAGAATGAGAAAGAAGATCTTAAATACTTCTGAAAGAAAGAAAGCTGAAGCAAGAGCTCGTTACGAAGATCAATAAGATATACTAAAAAGGAACTTAGGTTCCTTTTTTTATTGCACAAAAAAAGATACTTGGCAGTATCTTTATTTTGAGAATATAGATTTGACACTTGAAGCGATTTTATTAATAGTTTCTTGTTCAAATGGTGAAGCTAAGTTTAATTGATTAATAACATATTTAAATGAATTAGTTTCTCCATATTTTAATAATTCATTATATTGGTAATAAGCGTTAGATCTATCCTCATTAAATTGAATTTCTAAAGAAGGAATAGCACTTACTGCATAAGAAATATAATAACAAGGAGAAGCAAATATATGATGAATGCATGAATAGATATTGTTTCCTTTATTATCCTTCATAAATGTTCGAGGATAAATATAAGTAGAACATAATTCATTAAATTTAGCTTGGATATTATCTAATGTCAATTCTTCTTCAGTGGCGACATTATAAACATAATCTTCGAAAGAAGCGACAGTAACTCCTGATAATATACTCCATAATTTATTAAAGATGGTGTATTTTGTTAATGATGAAGCACTATTTTGATCCATGAAAGAAGTAAAATAATCACTCATTAATAATTCTAAACTTTGAGAATGCATTTCAGCCACATCGAGGTTTTGACTTAATTTGCCTTTGTAAGAAGGCTCAGCCAGTAAACTAGCGAGGTAGTGACCAAATTCATGATATAAAGAAGAATAATCTTCTAAATTACCATCAGCGTTTAATAAAATAAAATAATCATTCTTTGAAGTAGAAATAGGTGTTTCATAAGAACCAGAATATTTATTAGTTCTTACATCAAAATTATATCTACCATATGTTTTAAAATCTTTAATGATTGATTTGGCACTTGGTACAACATTTATTACATAATCTAAAGCATCTAATAATTCTTGATCACCGATTCTAGTTGAAGTTAATATACCTGTATTAATACTAGAAGAATTAAATGTAGAATGAAGGGAAGAATGTGCGATACTTTCAAATAATTCTTTTGCGTCTGAAACGCTATAATCGCGTTGGTAATATTTAAAACGATATTCTTCATAAGATGAATAACCTAAATAAGATGCAATCTTTCTTCTTACTTTAACTAAATCTAAATAGATTTGGTTAATGGTTGAATAATCAACATTTTCTTTATATCTTTCGGCGTTATATGTTTTTAATAATTCGTTTTCTTGATCTTGTAAGGATTTATATTCACTTGGTTCTTCTTCATCTCCTGTATCAAGATTTAAATAATATTGAACTTCATTATCAGAGAAGGAAAAATATTCAATGGTCGTATTTTTATAATAATCATTAGATAACATTGTTTTATAAAATTTATTAACGTTTTCTTGAATGGAAGTATAAATATCAACATTCGCATAATAAGAATTATAATATTCTTCATTGTCAGTATATAAATCATTATAAATACGCATTAATAAAGAATTATTATATGCTGGATAGAAATAAGAAGTATAAGAATTAAAACTAGATATAACATTAGAAAATGATTCTTTTGCATCAATTTTTGAATTTATTTCATCATAAGTTACTTTTACTTCGTTCTCATCAATGACCGTTACTTGACGATTATAAAATATTTTAGAAGTATCAATAGAAATTAAATAAGTAGTTTCTTCTTCACCGATTTGAGAGATGAAATAATCTTTCACTTCATCTAATTGTAATTTATTTTGGACTTGCTTAAGTGTTTCAGTATAAGTTTTCCAATAAGAATTATATAATTCAGTTACTTTCTCATTGGTTTTTCTTCTGTTGTAATTAAGTTCTCCTTTTTGTTTTAAAATAGAGTTTAATTCTTCTTGCATTGATACATAATATTTATAAACTTCACTTGGTGAAATAGTGACTGGTAAATCTTCACTAGAAAGATTATCAATTGAATTATAATTAGAACATGAACCAAGGGTAATAATAGAAATTAAACTAACTAATAATATATTTATTTTTTTCATATTAGATTTCTTCTCCTATTTTAATTCCGCATAAAAAGGCAAATTCTATATTATATCCTCCACATATGCCATCAATATCAATTTCTTCACCACCAACAAAGATATTATTATCTTTTTTTAATGATAAAGAAGGGGTTATATCTTTTAATGAAATACCTCCAGAACTTACTTGAGAAAAGACTAAAGGATATAGTCCTTTAATTTTTAAGATGTATTCTTTAGGATTAATTTGATGTTCTTTTAAATATTTGGCAATGCTTGGATGGAATAAAGTAAAATAAC